>NZ_JBEXRO010000004.1:0-254583 GCF_040613095.1 Streptomyces sp. NPDC006309
GACTCTCGTACTGGACGTACTCGGGTCGGGGCCCGGTGCGGCGAGAGTGCGTGCATGGCGTCGTGGAGCAGGCGGGAGTTCGACGACACGGCCTAGTGCCGGCGTCACCCGGAGGGGGCCCTCACAGCCAGCCCTTCTCCCGGGCGATCCGCACGGCCTCCGCGCGGTTGCGCACCGCCAGCTTCTGTATGGCGGTGGAGAGGTAGTTGCGGACCGTGCCCTGGGACAGGTGCAGGGCGCGCGCCAGTTCGGCGTTGGTGGAGCCGTCGGCCGCCGCGCGGAGCACCTCGCGTTCCCGCTCGGTGAGCGGGTTGGCGCCGTCGGCGAGCGCGGCGGCGGCCAGGGTCGGGTCGATCACCCGTTCCCCGGCCAGCACCCGGCGGACCGCCTCGGCGAGCTGGGCGGCCGGGGCGTCCTTGACGAGGAAGGCGTCGGCGCCCGCCTCCATGGCGCTGCGCAGATAGCCGGGCCGGCCGAAGGTGGTCAGGACGACCAGCTTGACCCGCGGATGTGCGCGGCGGACCTGGGCGGCGGCCTCGATGCCGGTGCAGCCGGGCATCTCGATGTCGAGCAGGGCGACGTCCACGCCGTGCGCGCCGACGGCCGCGAGCACCTCGTCGCCGCGCGCGGCCTGGGCGACGACCTCGATGTCGTCCTCCAGGCCGAGCAGTGCCGCCAGCGCCTCGCGGACCATCGACTGGTCCTCGGCCAGCAGGACTCTGATCTTGCTCGTCATGCCCCGGATCCTACGTCCGCCGCGCCGGCCGTGGGCACGCGGGCGACGAGCCGGAACCCGCGCCTGACCCGGCCCGCCTCCAGGCTGCCGCCGGCCTTCTCCAGACGCTCGGTCAGTCCGGCCAGGCCGTTGCCGGGGCCCGCGCCGGAACCGCCCGTTCCGTTGTCCTCGACGGAGAGTTCGAGCACCGCCCCGTCCAGGGTCTCGCGGCGCAGCAGCCGGACGGCGCAGCGGTCCGCACCGCTGTGCCGGACCACGTTGGTGACCGCTTCGCGCAGCGCCCAGGCCAGCGCGGACTCGGCCTCCTCGGGAACCGCGGTGAGGTCGGGTTCGGCGGGCAGGTCGGCGGTGACTCCGGCGGCGGTCAGCGCGACCTGGACACCGGCGAGTTCGGCGGCGAGCCGGGGCCGCCGGTAACCGGTGACGGCCTCCCGGACGTCGACCAGGGCCTGCCGGCTGACCTGTTCGATGTCGGCGACCTGCTGGGCCGCCTGGTCGGGCCGGCCGGGCAGCATCCGGCCGGCCAGCTCGCTCTTCAGCGTGATCAGCGACAGCGAGTGGCCGAGCAGGTCGTGCAGGTCGCGGGCGAGGCGCAGGCGCTCCTCGTTCGCGGCCAGCTGGGCGACGGTCGCCCGGGCCTTGCGCAGCTCGATCGTGGTGCGCACCAGCTGGCCGACGCCGGTCATCGCGAACCCGATGAGCAGCACCAGCAGGAGCAGCCCCCGCGCCTCGTTCTCGTCGGAGCGCAAGCCGATCAGGTACATCACCAGCGCGGAGGCCGGGATGGCCCAGTAGGCCGCCCGCAGCGGCAGGGTGGCCCCCCAGGCGACCGACAGGTAGACGAACAGACCCAGCCAGGCGCCGCCGAGGGTGAGGGCCAGCACGGGGGCGAGGACACCGAGGATCCCGCCCAGCGTGAGCACGACGCGTGGGGCGAACGGACGGCCGATGTTGCGGAAGACCAGCGTCAGGTAGACCCCCACGAACGCGGTGAGGCCCAGTGAGCCGGCCACCCTGGCGCCGGTGCTGTGGTCGCCGTGGACCAGGTCGCCGACCGGGGAGCTGAGGAACACCAGCCAGACCCCGATCCACAGCGTCTTGACCAGCAGTTCGCGCCGGTTGCGGGGCGGCCAGCCCACGGGGGCGGGCCGCGCGCTTCCTGCCTGCCGGTCTTCCGTCATGGCGCTCACGCCTTCAGCGTGTCCTTCCGGTACAGCCAGGCCGCGCCGCCCGCGAAGAGCACGAAGGAGACGGCGAGGACGGCGATGTCGCGGGCGTGCGGGGTCTGGCTCTGTTCGATCGCCCGCCCGAGGGAAGCGTACGCGTGCGTGGGCAGCCACTCGGCGATGTCCTGGAGCCACTGCGGGAAGGTGGTCGTCGGCATCCAGAGACCGCCCAGCATGGACAGCCCGAAGTAGGTGATCATGGTGATCGGGCGGACCGCGTCCCCGCTGGCGAGGTAGCCGATGGCGACGCCGAGCGCGGCGAAGACCAGGCTGCCGGCCCAGATGGCGCCGCTCAGCGCCAGCCACTGCCAGGCGTCCAGCCGTACGTCCTTCACCGCCGCGGCGACCACGAAGACGATCACGATGGACGGCAGGCTGACCACGGCCGCGCCGGCGGTCTTGGCGAGGACGTACCCACGCCCGGGCAGGGTGGTCAGCCGCAGCTGCCGTACCCACCCGTTCTCGCGTTCCTTGGCGATGCGCTCGCTGTTGCCCATCAGGACGGCCGTCAGCGCGCCGAAGGACGCCATGGAGACCATCATGTACGTCGGCAGGGTCAGGCCCGTGCCGTCGATCTTGGTGTGACTGTCGGCGTTGCCCGCGATCAACAGGAACAGGCCCGAGGGGTAGATCACGGAGAAGAACAGGAACTTGCGGTTGCGCAGGGCGCGGGTGAGTTCCAGTCTGATCAGGCTGTTCACGACTGCTTCGCCTCCTCGGCGGCGGTGATGGCGACGAAGGCCTGCTCCAGGCCGAGGCCGGCGACTTCGAGGTTGCGGGGGTAGACGCCGAGGCCGTACAGGGCGTGGACGGTCGCGTCGGCGTCGGCGGACTGGATGCGGACGGTCTGCCCCGACACGTCCAGGGACGTGAGGTGCGGCAGGGCGCGCAGGGCGCTCTCGTCGATCTCGCCCGCCAGGTCGAAGGAGACCCGGCGGGCACCGGCCCGGGCCTTGATCTCGGCGGCGGTGCCGTCGGCGAGGAGCCGGCCCCGGTGCAGCACCAGCACCCGGTCGGCGATGGCGTCGGCCTCTTCGAGGTAGTGGGTGGCGAAGAGGACCGTACGGCCCTGGTCGGCCTGCTCGCGCATGGTGGCCCAGAACGCCTGCCGGGCGGAGACGTCCATGCCGGTGGTCGGCTCGTCCAGCACGATCAGGTCGCTGTCGCCGGCGGTGGCGAGGGCGAACCGGACGCGCTGGGCCTGGCCGCCGGAGAGCTTGTCGACCTTGCGGCCGGCGATCTGCGTGACGCCCGCCCGGGCGAGCACGTCGGCCACCGGGTGTGGCCTCGGGTGCAGCGAGCAGGCCAGCTTCACCAGCTCGGCGACGGTGACCTCGTCCATCAGCCCGCCGCTCTGGAGCATGGCCCCGACCCGTCCCGCGACGATCGCCTCGCGCGGGCTGGTGCCGAACAGGCGCACCGCGCCGGTGTCGGCCTGCTTGAGGCCCAGGAGGAGGTCCAGGGTGGTGGACTTGCCGGCCCCGTTCGGGCCGAGGAGGGCGACGGTCTCGCCCGGGTACAGCCGCAGCGAGAGGCCGTCGACGGCCCGCACGCTCCCGTATGTCTTGGTCACCTGGTCGAACCCGACCACCGGGGTGGTGGTGGCCGGCGCCGCTGTCGTCGTCATGCCGTCCATGCTGGCGGAGAGGGCACCGGGCCCGGCAGTGCCGCGGGTCCTGTGTGCCGGATGACAGATGTCATGCGGCCCGGATGACACGGCCCCCGGGGCGCCCCGGCAGGGGGCGCCCCGGGGTGACGGCGGCTAGCTGGGGTTGGTGTCGATCACCGCGACCCGGTTGGTCCTGCTGATGAGGGCCTGGCGCAGGGCGGCGTAGACGTCCTCGGGCGTGACGGGCGTCTTCTTGCCGTTGCCGCGGGTGATGAGCACCCCGTCGAAGGCCTGCCCGTACAACTGCTTGAGGGCGGCCAGGTCGGGCTTGTCGACCAGCTTGCCGTCGACGGCGGTGACCCTGAGGAACTTCCACAGCGAGTTCTGCGGGCTCATCGGGACCACGTGCGCCGCGTCCGTCTGCACGGTCACGTTCCCGGACATCGCCGGCTTCGCGAAGTCCTTCATCATCCGGTCGACCTCGGCGTTCGGGACCGTCGGCTCCTTGGTGGTCGTCGGCACGCCGACCGACGACGCGGTGCCCGTCTCCACCAGGGTGCGGTACGCCTGTTCGACCGCCTGGGTCGACCGGGCGGCGTCGATGGCCTTGCCCGGCCTGCCGTAGACGGCGACCGCCCGGCCGTGGTCGAACCTGATGGTGCCGTCGGTGACCGAGCCGGAGCCGCCGCCGGCCTGCTGGAGGGCGGCCTGGAGCTTCTCCTCGTCCACCGGCATGGCCGGCTGCACCACACGCTTCTGCCCGAACAGGGAACCGACCACGTGGACCGGGTTGTAGTCGCTCTTGGCGGCCTCGCTCACCGTGGCCTGGTAGTCGAACTGGAGGCCGGCGTTCTCGGGGGTGAGGGCGACCGTACGGCCGCCCACGGCCAGCTTCAGCGGCTTGTTCACCCGGCTGCCGAAGGCGTCGTCCAGCTTCTTGACGGCCTCGTCGCGCGTGCCGCCGCCGATGTCGACACCGAGCACGGTGGTGCCCTTGGGCACGTCGGTGTGGTTCATCAGCAGTCCGGCGCCGTAGGCACCGCCCGCGACGACGATCACACCGACCGCGAGCAGCACCAGCTTGCTGCGGCCCTTCTTCTTCGGCCGGGCCGCCGCCTTGGGCGCGGGGGCCGGCTGCGGCCGGGGCGCGGCGGGCGCCGCGGTGCCGCCGTCGCCGTGGCTGCCGAACGGGGACTTACCGGTGCTGGGGACGACCGGGATGCCGCTGGTGACGGTGTGTCCGGAGACGTTGTCGGCGGCCGGTGAACGGTAGCCGGGCGTGCCCGGTTCCGGGGCCGGCTTCTGCGGGGTGAGGATCGCGGTGTCGTCGCTGAGCCCGCCGGGTCCGCGCCCCGCGGGACCGCCGGGGGTGGCCCGCGGGCCACCGGGACCGCCCGGGCCGGCGGGCCCGTCGAGGCCGGCGAGGGCGCTGCGGGCGGGCGGGGTGCCCTGACCGCCCGGAGTGCCGTAACCACCCGCTCCGGCGGGGCCGGCCGGACCGGACGGGCCGTCGAAGGGTTCACCGGCCCGCGGGACGAGGGTGCCGTCACCGGTGGCCGGGCCGCTGGTGGGGCCGGCCGGGCTCTGCGGGCCGCCGGGGCCGCCGTGCCCGCCCGGACCGCTGAAGCCGCTGGGGCCACCGGGACCGCCGTGCCCACCCGCACCGCCCGCGCCCGGAGCACCGCCGAAGCCGTCCCGGCCGCTCGCGCCCGCCGTACCGGCGCCACCGTAACCGTCACGGCCGCTCGCGCCGCCCGGGCCCGCGGCGCCGCCGTAGCCGTCCTGGGTGCCGTTCTCCGCGAAGTACGGCAGGTCGTCGCGGCGGGGCTCGCCGGAGCCGGACGGGCCGGGGCGGGAGCCGCCGCTCGCCTGACCCGCGGTCAGCGCCTCGGTGACGTCGAAGGAGCCGGTACCGCCGCCGTGGCCGGGAGCGACGGGGCCGCCCGTCGCCCCGGGCAGGCCCTTGCCGTTGGTGCCGCCGGAGCGGGCGCCCGGCACGCTCATGGAGCCGACCACACCGCCGGGACGGCCGCCGCCGGGACGTGCGCCGGTGGTACCGGCCGTGCCGGGCGCGCCCGGACCACCCGTACGGGCGGCCGGCACACCGGGGGCCGCGGGGGCGGCGGTGGGCGCGGCGGAACCGCCGGGCATCCCGGCGCCGTTCGTGCCGCCGCCGCCCGGAGCGCCCTTGCCGGGCGCGGACTTGCGGGGCGCGAACCAGTCGCTGGTCTTGTCGTCCCCCGGGGCCGTGGGCTCGGCCGGGGCCTCGGCGGGACCGGCGGGGGTCCGCTCGGCCGCGGGAACCGGCTCGGCTGCGGGCTGGTCCTCGCCGGCGCTCTCGCCGTCCCCGACGGGCTTGCGCATCACGACCGGCGGGATGGGCCGCGATCCGGGGATGTTGATCCGGATCCGGGTCGTCAGCGTGGTCTCGGTCTTCTTCTCCTCCGGCCGCGTGCCCGAACGGCCCGCGCCCGTGGCGTCGTCGGGAGCCAAGGGGGTCCCGTACGGCGGCGTGCCGGAGGGGTATGCGGCTCCGCCGCGCCCGCTGGGCCCGGAGGACGGAGTGTCAGTTTCACGACTCAAGGCAGGTTCTCCCGGTTGGCTCCGCCGCCCGTTACGACCTCACTGCGCGGTGAGGGTCCCCCGGCACGAACGAGGTCGAGCGCTTGGGGGAGGCTCGGCGGCGCGCACCACCATACTGGCCACTTCTGGCGCGTATCCCATGACCGCTGACTAAACCCCCACCGGACCCGCACCCGCGGCCCACGGCGAAGTGGTACGTCACTTGCCAAGTCGGGCGGAGCCGCCACCGGGTTGCCGTCCGAAGCCGACGGTGGCGCAGATCACAGCGAGTGCCATGCCGCCGAGCAGGAAGAGATACGAGCCGACGCCGGCGCCGAACAGGAAGTCGCCCTCGGGGCGCGAGGTGGTGAGCAGGATGACGGCGACGATCCAGCCGGCCACCGGCGCGACCGCTCCGCCCCGGCCGCCGGTGGCGTGTGCCCCGCCGAGGAACAGTCCGCCGGCGCCCGCGAGGGCGAGCAGCAGTCCGCCGGGGAACCAGCCGGCCTGGACCAGGGCGCCGGCGAGGCCCACGACCGCGCCGAGCAGGAAGAGGCCGGCGTGGGCGGCGGCCCGCCCGGCGGACGGCGGGCGCAGCGGCTGGGCGAGCAGGGAGCCCGGTCGGGTGTCGCTCATGCCGTCTCCTCGACCCCGGCGAACAGGTCGGTCTCGCCGCGCTGCCCGCTCCCGCGGACCAACTCGTAGTACTCGGTGGTGAACAGGGGCTGGGCGAGTGCGTTGGAGAGCGCGAAGTACGGCTCGGCCACCTCGATCTGGGTGGCGTGGGCGCGCATCGCGGCGGCCTTGGCGGCGGCGTACGCGGTGCCGTCGACCGTGGTGGTGATCCGCTCGTCGGCCACGACGCCGGGTACGTCGTCCACGGCCGCGCCCTCGCCGAACGGCAGGGCGGGCAGCTCGTCGTGGAGGCGGGCGAAGGCGGCCTCGGCGACGGAGCGGGGGACGCGGTTCCAGTACACCTTCGCGACCCGGTGTCCTCGCTCGTCCGCCAGTTCGACGGCGCGCATGGCGACGCGGTGGGCCTGGATGTGGTCCGGGTGGCCGTAGCCGCCGTTGTCGTCGTAGGTGACGAGGACCTGCGGGCGGACCTCCAGGATCACCTCGGCGAGGTGACCGGCGGCCTCGTCGACGTCGGCCTGCCAGAAGCAGCCGGGGTCGTCGTTGTCGGCGATGCCCATCATCCCGGAGTCGCCGTAGCGCCCGGCGCCGCCGAGCAGCCGGGCGTCCGTGACGCCGAGCGCGCCGAGCGCGGCGGCCAGCTCGCCGCGCCGGTGGGTTCCCAGCGCGGGACCGGTCAGCTGCCGCAGCTCCGGCGGGATGACCTCCCCGCGCTCCCCGAGGGTGCAGGTGACCAGGGTCACATGGGCACCCTCGGCGGCGTACCGGGCCATGGTCGCGCCGTTGTTGATCGACTCGTCGTCCGGGTGCGCGTGCACCAGCAGCAGACGCCGCGCTGGCAGTTCCGTCATGGGACCACCCTACGAGGCTCCGCGCCGGTGCCCGCGACAACCGCCGTCAGAACTTGATGCTGCCGATCATGCTGGCGACGTTGGTGGTCAGCTCGCTGATCGTCGGCGCGACGGTCGAGGAGGCGAGATAGAAGCCGAGCAGGACACAGACGAGCGCGTGGCCGCCTTTCAGCCCTGACTTCTTGACCAGCAGGAAAACGATGATCGCCAGCAGCACCACCGCCGAAATCGAGAGTGCCACGGCGGCTCACCTCCAAATATCCCAGGGACGCGGGCGGTGTAGAGCAACTCCATGCAGACGCCAGCAGGTTCATACCCACACAGCGGTAGTGATCATAACTATCCGTGCTCGCGCATCGCTCGGCGCACGGCCGCACAAGGGGGCGCATGGCCAATATGGTCGGGGTATGACGACCGAGGCTGACTCCTTCCCCCGTCGGCACGCCAGGACCCAGCGGTTCACGCTCGGCGCGCCGCGTGCCTTCAGCGTGGCGCCCGACGGTTCACGTGTCGCGTTCCTGCGCTCCGGCTCCGGCACCGACCGGGCCAACTCCCTGTGGGTCCTGGATCTGCCGGGCGGCGCCGAGCGCCTCGCGGCCGATCCGCACGCGCTCCTGCGGGGCGCCCGTGAAGAGCTGTCGGCCGAGGAGCGGGCCCGCCGCGAGCGCAGCCGGGAGGGCGGCGCCGGCATCGTCGGCTATGCCACCGACGGCGCCCTGGAGTTGGCGTCTTTCGCCTTGTCAGGGCGGCTTTTCACGGCCGGGCTGCGGACCGCCGAGGCGCGTGAACTGGTCGTTCCGGGACCGGTGATCGACCCCCGCCCCTCGCCCGACGGACGGCACATCGCGTACGTCGCCCGGGGGGCGCTGCGGGTGGTGGACGCCCGGGGCGACGGTGATCGGGCGCTGGCCGAGCCGGAGTCGGCGGAGGTCTCCTACGGCCTCGCGGAGTTCGTCGCGGCCGAGGAGATGACCCGCTCCCGGGGGTTCTGGTGGGCGCCGGGGTCGGACCGGCTGCTCGTGGCGCGGGTGGACGACACGCCGGTGCGGCGGTGGTGGATCGCGGATCCGGCCCACCCGGAGCGCGAGCCGCTCCCTGTCAGATACCCGGCGGCGGGCACGGCGAACGCCGACGTACGCCTGTTCGTGTACGGGCTGGACGGGGCGCGCACGGAGGTCTCCTGGGACCGGTCGCGCTACCCGTATCTGGCGCGAGTGCACTGGTCAGAGGCGGGTGCGCCGCTGTTGCTCGTCCAGGCGCGGGACCAGCGCAGCCAGCTGTTCCTGGCGGTGGACCCGGACACGGGCGCCACGCGGATGGTGCACGCCGATGAAGATCCAAGTTGGCTGGAACTTTTCGCCGGAGTGCCCTGCTGGAGCCCGTCCGGGCATCTCGTCCGGATCGCCGACGAGGGCGGCGCGCGGGTCCTGACGGTCGGCGAACGACCGCTGACCAGCGCTCAGTTGCACATCCGGGCCGTACTGGACGTGGGTGCGGACGACGTACTGGTTTCCGCCTCTTCCGGTCCGGAGGCCCAGTCGCCCGAGATTGGCGAAGTCCATGTGTACCGGGTGAACGAACTGGGTCTGGAACGGCTGTCCCAGGAGCCCGGCGTGCACGGGGCGGTGCGCTCCGGAGGCGTGACCGTCCTGGTGTCCACCGCGCTGGACCGGCCGGGCACCCGGGTCCAGGTGCTGGCTGACGGAAAACCGGCACTGACTGTCCGCTCGTACGCCGAACATCCCGGTCTGTCCCCGCGGGTGTCCCTCACCGAGGGGGGCGCACGCCGAATTCCGTGCGCCGTGCTTATGCCACGGGACTACCACGGTGACACTCCCCTGCCGGTGCTCATGGACCCCTACGGCGGCCCGCACGGCCAGCGGGTCGTCGCCGCGCACAACGCCCATCTGACCTCCCAGTGGTTCGCCGACCAGGGTTTCGCGGTGGTCGTCGCCGACGGCCGGGGCACCCCGGGCCGCTCGCCGGCCTGGGAGAAGGCGGTCCGCGACGACCTGGCGGACGTGGTGCTCCAGGACCAGGTCGACGCGCTGCACGGCCTGGCCGGGCGGTACCCGCTCGACCTGGGCCGGGTGGCGGTCCGGGGCTGGTCCTTCGGCGGCTACCTGGCGGCCCTCGCGGTGCTGCGCCGCCCGGACGTGTTCCACGCGGCGGTGGTCGGCGCCCCCGTCACCGACCTGCGGCTGTACGACACCCACTACCAGGAGCGCTACCTCGGCCACCCGGACGAGCAGCCGGAGGTCTACCGCCGCAACTCGCTGATCGACGACGCGGGTCTGGTCGCCCCGGCCGAGCCGCACCGCCCGATGATGATCATCCACGGGCTGGCGGACGACAACGTGGCCGTCGCCCACTCCCTGCGCCTGTCCTCCGCCCTCCTGGCCGCGGGCCGCCCGCACGAGGTGCTCCCCCTGTCCGGCGTGACCCACATGACCCCGCAGGAGACGGTCGCGGAGAACCTGCTCCGGCTCCAGCTGGACTTCCTCCGACGCTCCCTGCCGCAGCCGGGCCAACCCTCGTGAACGGGGTTAACACGCAGGCAACTTGACGGAAGCGGCACCGATATACGGACACGGGAGGCTGAACAGCGTACGGCCGTGCGGGTGCCGTAAACGGGCCGGGGTGCGCGATGTCACCCCGGCCCGTCGCCGTTCGCCCCCGGCCCCACCGGCTCGCCCGGCCCCACCCGCTCCCCCGGCACCGCCTCCGCCGCGAAATGACACGCCGAGGCGTGGGCGGCGGGACCGGAGATGTCCCGGAAGACCGCGGGGACCGCCAGCGCCGGGACCTCCCGGGCGCAGCGGTCCCGGGCCTTCCAGCAGCGGGTGCGGAAGCGGCAGCCGGAGGGGACGTCCGTCGGCGAGGGCACGTCACCGGTGAGGATGATCCGCGCCCGCTGCGCGCGGGCCTCGGGGTCGGGCACGGGCACGGCGGACAGCAGGGCCTGGGTGTAGGGGTGGGTCGGATGGCCGTAGATCTCGGTGTCGCGGCCGGTCTCCACGATCCGGCCCAGGTACATGACCGCGACCCGGTCGGAGATGTGCCGGACGACCGACAGGTCGTGCGCGATGAAGACGTAGCTGAGGTCGAACTCCGACTGGAGCCGGTCCAGGAGGTTGATCACCTGGGCCTGCACCGAGACGTCCAGCGCGGACACCGGCTCGTCGGCGACGATCACCTCGGGACGCAGCGCCAGCCCGCGCGCGATGCCGATGCGCTGGCGCTGCCCGCCGGAGAACTGGTGCGGATAGCGGTTGGCGTAGTCCGGGTCGAGGCCGACCACGTCCAGCAACTCCCGCACCCGGCGGCGCCGGTCGCCCCTGGGGGCGACTTCCGGGTGGATGTCGTAGGGCTCCCCGATGATGTCGCCCACCGTCATCCGGGGGTTGAGGGAGGTGTAGGGGTCCTGGAAGACCATCTGGATGTTGCGGCGGACCGCCTTCAGGGCCCGGCCGGACAGCCGGGTGATGTCCTCGCCCTTGAACCGGATCGTGCCGGCCGTGGGCCGTTCGAGGTTGCAGAGCAGCTTCGCCACCGTCGACTTGCCGCAGCCCGACTCCCCGACGATGCCCAGGGTCTCGCCCCTGGCGAGGGTGAAGTCGACGCCGTCGACGGCCTTCACCGCGCCGACCTGCTTGCGGAACAGGACGCCCCGCGTGAGCGGGTAGTGCTTGACGAGGCCGCCGACCTCGAGGATCGGCTCAGCCATCCAGGCACTCCCGCCAGAAGTGGCAGGCGCTGCGCCGCTCCTCGGACACCTCGTACAGCGGCGGCACCTCGGTGCGGCACACGTCCCGGGCCATCGGGCAGCGCGGATGGAAGGAGCAGCCCGGCGGGACGCGCGTCAGGTTCGGCGGGAGGCCCTTGATGGCGTACAGCTCCCGGCCCTTCCGGTCCAGGCGGGGCACGGAGTCCAGCAGGCCGCGGGTGTAGGGGTGGGCGGGGGCCTTGTAGAGGTCGTGCACGGGCGCCGACTCGACGATCCGCCCGGCGTACATCACCGCGATCCGGTCGGCGACGTCCGCGACCACGCCCAGGTCGTGGGTGATCAGGATCAGCCCCATGCGGTACTCGCGCCGCAGCTCGGCCAGCAGGTCCATGATCTGGGCCTGGACGGTGACGTCCAGGGCGGTGGTCGGCTCGTCGGCGATGACGAGCGCCGGTTCCAGCGCCAGCGCCATGGCGATCATGACGCGCTGGCGCATCCCGCCGGAGAACTGGTGGGGGTAGTCCCGGGCGCGCTGGGCGGCGGCCGGGATCCGCACCCGGTCCAGCAGCCCGACCGCCCTGGCCCGGGCGTCCTTCTTCGGCATCCCGCGGTGGACGACGAACATCTCCGCCAGCTGGTCCCCCACCGTCATGACCGGGTTGAGGGCGGACAGCGCGTCCTGGAAGATCATCGCCATCTCGCTCCCCCGGACCCTGCGCCGCTCCTCCTCCTTCAGCGTCAGCAGGTCCCGGCCCTGGAAGAGGATCCGCCCGCCGGTGATCCGCCCCGGCGGCGTGTCCAGGATGCCCATCACGGCCTGCGCGGTGACGGACTTGCCCGACCCGGACTCGCCGAGCACCGCGAGCGTCTGACCGGCGTCCACGCGGTAGCCGACGCCGTTGACGGCGCGGGCGATCCCGTCCCGGGTCCGGAACTCCACGTGCAGGTCCGTCACTTCGAGCAGCACGACGGCGTCACCTCAGCCTCGGGTCGAGGGCGTCGCGGACCGCGTCGCCGAGCATGATGAAGGCCAGGACCGTGACGGCGAGGGCGCCCGAGGGCCACAGCAGGGCGTGCGGGGCGTTGCGGATGTAGGGGGACGCGGCGGAGATGTCGATGCCCCAGGAGACGCTGGGCGGTTTGAGGCCGACGCCGAGGTAGGACAGGGTCGCCTCCAGGGCGATGTAGGTGCCGAGCGCGATGGTCGCGACGACGATGACCGGGGCCACCGCGTTGGGCGCGATGTGCCGCAGCAGGATGCGCGAGTCGGATGCGCCGAGGGCGCGGGCGGCCTGGACGTAGTCGTGGTGCCGGGCGGTGATGACCGAACCGCGCGCGATGCGGGAGATCTGCGGCCAGCCGAGCAGCACCATGAACCCGATGACCGGCCAGACCGTATTGCTGGTCACCACGGAGAGGAGGACGAGACCGCCGAGGACGACCGGGATGGCGAAGAAGACGTCGGTGATCCGGGACAGCACCGCGTCCCATCTCCCGCCGAAGTAGCCCGCGAGTCCGCCGAGCACCGAGCCGAACAGGGAGACGCCGAGCGTGGCGCACACGCCGACCGTGACGGACGTACGGGCGCCGTAGACGGTGCGCGTGTAGACGTCACAGCCCTGGCCGTCGTAGCCGAAGGGATGGCCGGGCTGGGCGCCCTCCTGGGCCTTGGCGAGGTCGCACGTCAGGGGGTTGCCGGAGGTGATCGCCCAGGGCCACACGGAGATGACGACCAGGAAGACGATGACCAGGGTGGAGAGCAGGAAGACGGGGTTGCGGCGCAGGTCGCGCCAGGCGTCGGACCACAGGGAGCGCGGCCGGCCGACCGGCCCGGTGCGCTCCGGGCCGCCGCCCGGGCCGTCCGGGGCCCGCTCCAGCGTGGCGGCCTCGCTCGCGCCCAGGTCCATCGCGCCGCCCATGCCGGTGCCGGCGATGGCGCGCTCGGGCTCGTACGGCTGCTCAGGCATAGCGGATCCTCGGGTCGAGTACGGCGTAGAGCAGGTCGACGAGGAGGTTGGCGACCAGGAAGACGAGGACGAGCACGGTCACGAAGCCGACGACCGTCTGGGTGTTCTGCCGCAGGATGCCCTGGTAGAGCTGGTAGCCGACGCCGTGGATGTTGAAGATGCGCTCGGTGACGATCGCGCCGCCCATCAGCGCGCCGATGTCGAAGCCGATGAAGGTGACCACCGGGATCAGGGAGTTGCGCAGCAGGTGCCGGGTGATGACCCGGCGCCGGGGCAGCCCCTTGGCGACGGCGGTGCGGACGTAGTCGGAGCGCTTGTTCTCGGCGATGGAGGTGCGGGTCAGCCGGGTGACGTAGGCGAGCGAGACGGAGGCGAGGACCAGGCCCGGCACGAACAGCTCGCCGAAGCCGGCGTCCGGGGAGACGGAGGGCCTGATCCAGCCCCACTTGACGCCGAGGAGCAGCTGGAGCACCAGGCCGGTGACGAAGGTGGGTACGGAGATCACCACCAGGGTCAGCAGCAGCACGCCGGTGTCGACGGGCCGGCCGCGCCGCAGGCCGCTGAGCACGCCGAGGGTGACGCCGACGACGACCTCCAGGAGGATCGCCACGACGGTGAGCCGGATGGTGACGGGGAACGCCGTCGCCATCAGCTCGGTGACCTTCTGCCCGTTGAAGGCGGTACCGAAGTCGCCGGTGAAGACCCTCCCCATGTAGGCGAGGTACTGCTGCGGGAAGACGGGCTGGTCGAGCCCGAACTCCTGCTTCAGCTGGGCGGCCGTCGCCGGGTCGCACTGTCGTTCGCCGCACAGGCCCGCGACGGGATCGCCCATCACGTTCACCATGAGGAAGATCAGCAGGGTGGAGCCGATGAACACCGGGATCATCTGGAGCAGTCGCCGCAGGACGTAGCGCCCCATCGCGGCTCAGCTGACCTTGATCTCGTTGTACACGGGGACGCTGAAGGGGTTCAGCGCCACGCCGGACAGCCGCTGGGAGTAGCCGGCGCTGCCGTTCTGGTACCAGAGCGGGATGGCGGCCATGTGGTCCCGGACGACCTCCTCGGCCTGCTGGAACAGCTGCACGGCCCTGGCCTGGTCCGTCTCGGCGTTGGCCCGGTCGACGAGCTTGTCGAAGTCCCGGTCGGACCACTTGCCGTCGTTGGAGGGGGCGTCGGTGTAGTACATCGGCTGGAGGAAGTCCTGGATCAGCGGGTAGTCCATCTGCCAGCCCGCGCGGAAGGGGCCGGTCATCTCGTGCCGGCCGATCCGGTTGCGGAAGTCGGCGAAGGTGCCGACGGGGTTGCCGACGCAGGCCTTGCCGTTGCCCAGGGCGTTGTTGATGGAGTTGCACACCGCGTCCACCCACTGCTTGTGCGAGCCCGTGTCCGCGTTGTAGGTGATCCTGACCTGCCCGCCGGGGATGCCGCCGCCCTCCTTGACCAGCTTCCTGGCCTCGTCCGGGTGGTACTCGCAGGCCCTGCCGCACAGCCCGGCCTTGTAGCCGCCGGCCGGGCCGAGCACCGGGGAGGTCCAGTCGGTGGCCGGGGTGCGGGTCCGGTTGAAGATCGTCTCGGTGATCTGCCGGCGGTTGATCGCCATGGACAGGCCCGTGCGGACCTTCTCCGAGCCCGGCCGGTTCCACGCCTTGTCGTAGTGGGGGAAGGACAGGGTCTGGATGATGCCGGCCGGGGTGTTGAGGTAGCGGTCGCCGAGGTCGCTGCCGACGTTCTTCAGCTGGGCGGCGGGCACGTCGTCCACGAGGTCGAGGTTGCCGGCCATCAGGTCGGTGTAGGCGGTGTTGTTGTCGGTGTACACCTTCAGGGTCACCCCGCCGTTGAGCGCCTTGTCGGCTCCGGGGTAGCCGTCCCACTTCCGCAGGAACATCTGCGAGCCCTTCGTGTAGGACTCGACGGCGTAGGGGCCGTTACCGACCGGCTTCGCCAGCCAGGCCGCGTGGTCGGTGAAGAAGGTCCGGGGCAGCGGGGCGAAGGCCGGGTAGCCGAAGGTGTCGGGGAAGGCGGAGAACTTCTGGTTGAGCCGGACGGTGAACGTGCGCTCGTCCACGACCTTCAGACCCGCCAGGGTGTCGGCGCTCTGCCTGCCGTGGGCGGGGTGGACCTTGTCGTACCCGTCGATGTAGGCGAAGAAGAAGGCGTTCTTCTGGCTGTTGCGCAGGCTCGCCCCGTAGTTCCAGGCGTCCACGAAGGAGCGGGCGGTCACCTTCTCGCCGTCGGAGAAGGTCCAGCCGTCCTTCACTGTGATCGTGAAGGTGCGCGAGTCGCCGGTGTGGATGGACTCGGCGAGCATGTCGGTGGCCCTGCCGGTCCTCGGGTCGTACTTCTTCAGACCCCGGAAGATCATGTCGAGCACCTTGCCGCCCTGCACCTCGTTGGTGTTGGCCGGCTCCAGCGGGTTCTGCGGGTCTCCCCAGGAGGAGCTGAGCACGGCGCCGCCGGTGCCGCCGGCCGAGCCGCCGCCCCCGCAGCCCGCGGCGGCGAGCGCCACCACCACCGCGACCGCGCAGGCGGCCCCTCGGGTACGGGCGGTTCCCCGCATGGGCGTGCCTCCTCACATGAACACCGATCCGGTAAAAGCTAATATCAGGTGGTATTACCGACCTTGCACATCCTCAGTCGGATTGAGGGCCCTTTGGCCGTACAGGTCATCCGAATGCAGGCACGCCGCGTCCGCCGCCTTGATGATCTTGCGTGTGGAGTGCAACGGATCTCTGCGCAACGATGCGGAAACGTTGGATTCGCACGCGGCGATGTACGCATTTCGATACTCCGCCGTCCGCATATCGAACTCATTAGCCGTTTAGTCCGAATAGTCCGATGTGAAGCACGGATTGATTACGGGGCGCTACCCGCGTAGCTACGGAATGACCAAGTACAGGCAAAGAAAGTAAAGAGAAACCCAAGCCGACCGAGAATTTATTGACCTTGAATGAATTGCGTTGAAAAAGTCCGGCGTAGCCCGTAGGGGAGCGCCCTGCGGAGTCATCAGACCCTCGCTTGGGCCAGGAGCACCATGACCCCCCCAACTCCATCCGCGGCTGCCCCGCTTGAGGTGACCGACGAGACCGTCACGAAGTCGACCACTTCGGACATCTCGAAGGGCAGCGAGGGCCGCTCTCCGGGACGGCTTGCCTGGAAGCGCTTCAAGCGTGACAAGACGGGCGTCATATCCGCGTACATCGTGATCTTCTTCTTCGTGATCGGCATCGCGGCACCGCTGATCGCGAAGCTGTACGGCAAGAACCCCTACACCACCTACGCGAGCCAGGACCCGAGCCTGCTCAACCCGTTCGCCTACCCTTCGGGTCCCAACGGCGGCATGAGTTCGGACTTCTGGTTCGGCGTCGAGCCGCAGCTGGGCCGGGACGTGTTCACGTTCCTGCTGTACGCGATCCGCAACTCGCTGGGGCTCGCACTCGCCGCCACCCTGCTCACCGTGCTCTTCGGTGTCGTGATCGGCGTAACCGCGGGCTACCTGGGCGGCCGGATCGACTACCTCGTCGGCCGGGTCATCGACATCCTGCTGTCGTTCCCGTCCACGCTGTTCTTCATCGCCTTCCTGCCGGTCGTCTACGGCCTGTTCGTCGCCGCCGACGAGGAGATCCCGGCCTCACTGCGCGCCACCGCCCTGATCGTGGTCCTCACGTTCTTCGGCTGGGCGTCCATCGCCCGTCTGCTGCGCGGCCAGGTCCTCAGCCTGCGCGAGCGGGAGTTCGTCGAGGCGGCCAAGGTCACGGGCGCGTCACCGATGCGCATCGTGTTCAAGGAACTGCTGCCCAACCTCTGGACGCCGATCATCATCCAGGCCACGCTCCTGCTGCCGGCCCTGGTGACCACGGAGGCGGGCCTGGCGTTCCTCGGTGTCGGCATGATCGACCCCACCCCCGACTGGGGCGTCATGATCGCCCGCGGCTCCCAGTTCTACACCGAGGACATCACCTTCATGCTCTTCCCGGGTCTGGCGATGGTGCTCTTCGTCCTCGCCTTCAACCTGCTCGGGGACTCCGTACGCGACGCCCTCGACCCCAAGTCCAGGCGGTAGCGCCCCGTTCCACCCGGCCCGGTTCGATGATGTCCGGCTGGCTCCGACCGTCCGAATTGACCCGTATAGGCAGGCTCAGCATGTCTTTTTCGCGTAGAAACTTCCTGATCGCCACCGGTGTGGCCGCGGCCTCCACCTCCGTGCTGAGCGCCTGTAGCAGTGGTGACAGCGGCGGCAAGGGGGAGGGCAAGGCCCCCTCGGTCAGCGGCAGCAAGACCACCGAGATCGCGGTCGGCACCAAGGCCGACTCGACCGGTCCCGCGCCCGAGGTCACGGGTGCGGTCAAGGGCGGCACCATCTACTCCCTCGACCAGTTCGACATGGACCACCTGGACCCCGCCCAGATCTACTCCTCCACCGAGGCCGCGATCACGGTCCCGATCCTGCGCGGTCTGACCGGCTACAAGATCGACGACAAGGGCGGCGCCGTCCTCGTCGGTGACCTCGCCACCGACGCCGGCACCATGAAGAACGGCGGCAAGACCTGGTCCTTCACCCTGAAGGACGGTCTGAAGTGGGAGGACGGCTCGGACGTCTCCATGGACGACGTCCGCCACACCTTCGAGCGCATCTTCGCCGACTTCATCACCGAGGGTCCGCGCTACGTCCAGAACTGGCTGGAGGGCGGCAAGGGCTACAAGGGCCCCTACGGCGGCAAGCACCTGGACTCCGTCGAGATCTCCGGCAAGACCGTCACCTTCCACCTCAACGAGCCGCGCGGTGACTTCAACTTCACCCTGGCCATGCGCGGCTACGCCCTGGTGCCGAAGAAGCACGACACCAAGGAGAAGTACGACAAGCACCCCTTGTCCTGCGGCCCGTACAAGATCGCCGACCGCCAGATCGGCAAGTCGATGACCTTCGAGCGCAACGCGCACTGGGACCCGAAGACCGACTCGATCCGCAACGCCTACCCGGACAAGTTCGTCTTCCAGTTCGGCTTCCAGAACCTGGCGTCGACCGACCGCTACATCTCGGACCGCGGCAACGACCAGTACACGATGTCGATCTTCAACGAGATCGCTCCCGAGCGCGTCGCCCAGGTCCTGACCAACGCGAAGTACAAGAGCCGCATCCTCACCGCGATCGACACGGCCACCTACTACTGGCCGATCAACTCCAAGCGCATCACGGACGTCAAGGTCCGCCAGGCCATCAACTACGCCTGGCCGCTCCAGCAGCTCCAGACCATCCGCGGCGGCGCGTCCGTGACCGAGATGGCGACCACCGTCTTCAGCCCGGTGACCCCCGGCTACCAGAAGTTCGACCTGTACGGCAAGGCGCAGAAGCCCGGCGGCGACCCGGTGAAGGCCAAGGCCCTGCTGAAGGAGGCCGGCAAGATCGGCCAGAAGCTGGTCATCGCCCACCAGCAGTCCGACAACTCGGTGAAGCAGGCCATCGCGATCAAGAACGCGCTGGAGGCGGCCGGCTTCCAGGTGGTCAACAAGCAGGTCGACAAGTCGACCTTCTACACCCAGATCAGCAAGCTCGACAACGGCTACGACATGTTCGCCGCGGGCTGGAGCCCGGACTGGCCGGCCGGTTACTCGGAGTTCTACCCGACCTGGGACGGCAGCCAGATCCACGACGGCGGCCAGAACTGGTCGCAGTTCGACAACACGAGCGTCAACAAGGCGATCGAGGCGGCGTCGAAGATCACCGACCCCGCCAAGGCCAACGCCGCCTGGGGCGCCATCGACCGCCAGATCATGGAACTGGCGGGCTGCGTGCCGGACTACCACCCCATCCGCCACTGGATGTACGGGTCGAAGGTCGGCCACGTCGTCTACGACAGCGCCAACACCTGCGTCGCGCTCTGCAAGCTCTACGCCAAGAAGTAGTCACGCCCGACCCATGGGGGGCGGCCACCACCCCGGCCGCCCCCTCCGGCCCACCCCTCACACCGGCGACGGCGCCCCGTCCGGAAAGTCACGCCCCATGTTCCGCTTCCTTGTCCGCCGAACCTTCGGCGCGCTGGTCATCCTTCTGATCATCAGCGCCGTCACCTTCTGGCTCTTCTACGCCATCCCGCGTGACCCCGCCATGATGTCCTGCGGCAAGAACTGCACCAAGCCGATTCTGGAGCAGGTGCGGCACAACATGGGCATCGACCATCCGGTGCCGGTCCAGTACTGGTACTGGCTCAAGGGCATCTTCGTCGGCCGGGACTACGGGAGCTTCGGGCACTGCAACGCGCCCTGCCTCGGCTACTCCTTCGCCAACCGCGAGCCCGTCCTCGGCACCATCCTGGACCGGCTTCCGCTGACCCTCTCGCTCGCCTTCGGCTCCGCCGCCGTCTTCCTGGTCTTCGGTGTCGGCGCCGGCATGGCCGCCGCCGTCAAGCAGGGCAAGTGGCAGGACAAGGCGGCCAGCTCCGCCTCGCTGGTCGCGTCGTCGATGCAGATCTACTTCGTCGGGTACATCGCGATGTACTTCCTCGTCGCCAAGCTCGACATCCTCGACAACCCCTCCTACACCCCCCTCACCGAGAATCCCGGTGCCTGGCTCTCCGGCCTGCTGCTGCCCTGGCTGGTGCTGGCCCTGATCTGGACCGCCAACTACACCCGTATGACGCGCTCCCAGCTGGTCGAGACGCTCAACGAGGACTACGTCCGCACCGCCCGGGCCAAGGGCCTGTCCCGCCGCAACGTCTTCTTCCGGTTCGCCTGGCGCGGCGCCATGGGTCCGATCGTGACCATCTTCGGCATCGACCTCGCCACGCTCATCGGCGGCGCGATCATCACGGAGCAGGTCTTCAGCCTCCAGGGTGTCGGCCAGCTCGCCGTGCGGTCGGTGGAACAGAGCGACCTGCCCATGGTGCTCGGTGTGACCCTGCTGGCCGCCGGCGCCATCGTCTTCTTCAACATCATCGTGGACGCCGTCTACGCCCTGATCGACCCGCGGATCCGGCTCGCCTGACCTCCGCCCCCGCCGTCCCTTCCCACCCGCCCCACCCGGCGACCTCGCATCACCCCCCAGGAGCGTCCCCGTGACGAGCACCGATCAGCAGCCGTTCCTCTCCATCAGGGACCTCAAGGTCCACTTCTCCACCGAGGACGGCATCGTCAAGGCCGTCGACGGGCTCAGCTTCGACCTCGCCAAGGGCCAGACCCTCGGCATCGTCGGTGAGTCGGGCTCCGGCAAGTCCGTCACCAACCTGACGATCCTGGGCCTCCACGACCGCGAGCGCACCGCGATCGAGGGCGAGATCGTGCTGGACGGCAAGGAGCTGCTCACCGCCTCCGAGAGGGAGCTGGAGCGGCTGCGCGGCAACAAGATGTCCATGATCTTCCAGGACGCGCTGGCCTCGCTGTCGCCGTACCACACCGTCGGCGCCCAGATCAGCGAGACGTACCGCAAGCACACCGGCGCCTCCAAGTCCGAGGCCCGCAAGCGCGCGGTGGAGATGCTGCGCCGGGTGGGCATCCCGCAGCCGGACATGCGGGTGGACGACTACCCGCACCAGTTCTCCGGCGGTATGCGCCAGCGCGCGATGATCGCGATGGCGCTGGTCTGCGACCCCGAGCTGCTGATCGCCGACGAGCCGACCACCGCGCTCGACGTGACGGTCCAGGCCCAGATCATGGACCTGCTGAAGGACCTCCAGCAGGAGTTCGGCACGGCCATCATCTTCATCACCCACGACCTCGGCGTCATCGCCGACATCGCGGACGACGTGCTGGTGATGTACGGCGGCCGGTGCGTGGAGCGCGGCACCAAGCAGCAGGTCCTGCGTGACCCCCAGCACCCTTACACCGTGGGTCTGCTCAACTCGATGCCGAGCCTGACCGGGCCGGTCGACGTGCCGCTGACGCCGATCCCCGGTTCGCCGCCCTCGCTGCTCAACCCGCCGTCGGGCTGCCGCTTCCATCCGCGGTGCACCTTCACCGACAAGGTCGCCGGCGAGCGGTGCTCGGGTGAACGCCCGCTGCTTGAAGTGGTCGACGGCCGCGGTTCGGCCTGCCACCTCACCACGGAGCAGAAGCGGGAACTCTTCCCCGACTACGCCGCGACCCGGCACAACTGACGGACACGAGAGCGGACTTCACGAACATGAGCAACACGAACCCCCTCCTGGACGTCTCGGGGCTGACGAAGCACTTCCCGATCAAGGGCGGTTTCCCGATCCGGCGCACGGTCGGCGCGGTGCAGGCCGTCGACGGACTGGACTTCCAGGTCGCCGAGGGCGAGAGCCTGGGCCTGGTCGGTGAGTCGGGCTGCGGAAAGTCGACCACGGGCCGGCTGATCACCCGGCTGATGGAGCCCACCAGCGGAAAGATCACCTACCGCGGCCAGGACATCACGCACGCGGGGCGCAGGGACCTGGCGCCGATCCGCTCCGAGATCCAGATGATCTTCCAGGACCCGTACGCCTCGCTGAACCCGCGGCAGACGGTCGGCAAGATCATCTCTGGTCCGATGGAGATCAACGGCATCAACCCCGCCGGCGGCCGCGAGAACCGCGTCCGCGAGCTGCTGGAGACGGTGGGCCTCAACCCGGAGCACTACAACCGCTTCCCGCACGAGTTCTCCGGCGGCCAGCGCCAGCGCATCGGCGTCGCCCGCGCGCTCGCCCTGGAACCCAAGCTGATCGTCGCCGACGAGCCGGTCTCCGCCCTGGACGTCTCCATCCAGGCCCAGGTCGTCAACCTGCTCCAGAAGGTGCAGCGCGAAATGGGCATCGCGTTCGTCTTCATCGCCCACGACCTCGCGATCGTGCGGCACTTCTCGCAGCGCGTCGCGGTCATGTACCTGGGTAAGATCGTCGAGATCGCCGACCGCGAGGACCTGTACGACAACCCGCGCCACCCCTACACGCGGGCCCTGCTCTCCGCCGTCCCCGAGGCGACGGTGGAGGAGGAGCCGCGCGAGCGCATCCGGCTGGTCGGAGACGTGCCGTCCCCGATCAACCCGCCCTCCGGCTGCCGCTTCCGCACCCGGTGCTGGAAGGCGACCGAGAAGTGCGCCACGGAGGCGCCGCCGCTGGTCCAGGTGGAGGGCAACAAGCCGGGCCACCTGACGGCGTGCCACTACCCGGAGACGGGGGACACCGTCCCCGCCCCGCGCCTCTCCAAGGACCCCGAGGCGGCGGTCTGACACACCCCTTTCCGTCAGCCGCCCCTTGCGGAACGGACCTTCACCGGCCCATTGACCCGAGCCCATGAATGTCCGCTCCAGGGGACGAGGCCCGCACCTCCCCAGGTGCGGGCCTTCTTCCGACAGGGCCGCCCGCGCCAACGCCCGTGGCGCGCGGGTGACTTGGATATTGCCCGTTCCTGACGCGCCGTTCAGCATCGTGTGGCACACTGCCGCGGTGGTGGATCACGTCTTTGCCGATCTCTCGCTGGCCGCGCTGTACGACAGCCTCAACCCCTGGGGACCGGGTGACGACTTCTATCTCGGCCTGGTGCGGGAGGCCGGGGCCGTGCTGGACATCGGCTGCGGCACCGGGCAGTTACTGAGGCGGGCCCGGGACGAGGGACACCGGGGCCGGCTGATGGGGCTCGATCCGGCCGCCGCCATGCTCGTCCAGGCGCGGCGGACCCGGCCCGATGTCGAGTGGGTGCTCGGCGATGTGCGGGTGCGGCACTGGCAGGAGGAGTTCGACCTCGTCGTCATGACCGGCCACGCCTTCCAGGAGCTGGTGACCGACGAGCAGATCCGGCACTGCCTGCGGGCCGTGCGCGCCGCCCTGCGGGACGGGGGGCGGTTCGTGTTCGAGACCCGCAATCCGGACGCCCGCGCCTGGGAGCGGTGGACCCCGGACCGGGTGCGTGAGGTCACCGCCGCCGACGGCACTCCCGTGCGGGTGTGGCACGAGGTGCGGGGCGACGGGCTGCACCGGGACCGCGTCCGCTACACCGAGACCTACGCCGGCCCCCACTGGCCGGCCCCCCGCGTCCGCGACGGCGTCCTCCGCTTCCCGGACACCGGGACCCTGGACGGCTTCCTCGCGGAGGCGGGCCTGACGGTGACCGAGCGGTACGGCGACTGGGAGCGGGGGCCGCTCACCGGCACCGCCCCGGAGATCATCACCGTGGCCCGCCGCGCCCGGCCCGGCAGCGGAGTGAATCCGTGAGCCCTCTGCCGGAAGACCGGACGCCGCTGATCAGCGAGGACGACCGCGAGGCGGCGGTACGACGCCTACAGGAGGCTTACGCCCAGGGGCACATCGCGCACGCGGAGCTGGACGGACGGCTCCACCAGGTGCTCACCCTCAGGACGCGCAGCGAGCTGATGTCGGCGCTGGCCTCGCTCCCGGAGGAGAACGCGGGCACCACGTCCACGATCGCCGTCGCCGGCGGGCGGATCCGTCGGCGCGGCGTATGGCGGGTACCCCGGAGCCTGAAGATCGAGTCCGCGTTCGGCAGGGTGCACCTGGACCTGTCCCGGGCGGTCATCGAGCATGCGGTGGTCGACATCGAGCTGCAACTCGGTGCCGGCAGGGCCAGGATCACGTTGCCGCGCGACGCGACCGTCGACGTCGAGGGTCTGCACACCGGGTGGAAGGACACACTCCACAAGCCCCACCCACATCCCCGCCCCGGCGGGCCGAGGATCCGGATCTCCGGGACCATGGGCTTCGGACGACTGAAGATCCGCCACGCGCGGCGTTGAGCTTGCCGGGTCGTCACCGCGGTGGCGGACGCGGGTCCGTGGCCGGCGGGACACGGTGTACGAGCGTCGCCCGCAGCGCCGGATGCGGGCCACTCCCCTACAGCTGTCCGGGCTTCCCCTCCTCCAGCGCCGCCAGCGCAGGGTCCAGGATGATGGCCTCGTCCCGGGCCTCGATGGTCGGGTCCTCCGGGAAGTGGCAGGCCGTCAGGTGGCCGTCGTGGTTGCCGGCGATCTGGACGAGCGGGGGTTCCTCGGTGGCGCACTTGTCCTGCGCCTTCCAGCACCGGGTGCGGAAGCGGCAGCCGGAGGGCGGGGAGATGGGGGACGGCACGTCGCCGGCGAGGCGGATGCGCTCACGCGGGGGTGCCCCTCCCTCCGTGAGGCTGACCTCGGGGACGGCGGACAGCAGGGCGTGGGTGTAGGGGTGGCGCGGGCGGGCGTAGATGGAGTCGCGGTCGCCCACCTCGATGATCTTGCCGAGGTACATGACCGCGACGCGCTGCGAGAAGTGGCGCACGACGGCCAGGTCGTGGGCGATGAAGACGAACGCGATGCCCATTTCGCGCTGCACCTTCTGGAGCAGGTTGACGACCTGCGCCTGGATGGAGACGTCCAGGGCGGAGACCGGCTCGTCGGCGACGATCAGTTTCGGTTTCAGGGCGAGCGCGCGGGCGACGCCGATGCGCTGGCGCTGGCCGCCGGAGAACTCGTGCGGGAAGCGGTTGTAGTGCTCCGGGTTGAGGCCCACCGTCTCCAGCAGCTCACGGACCCGCGCCTCACGGCCGCCTTCCGGGTTGATGCCGTTGATCTCCATCGGGCCCGAGATGATCTTGCCGACCGTCTGCCGCGGGTTCAGCGACGAGTACGGGTCCTGGAAGATCATCTGTATCTCGGAGCGGATCGGCGCCAGTTGCCTGCGCGTCGCACGGCTGATGTCCCGGCCGCGGTAGGTGATCGTGCCGCTGGTGGGCTCCATCAGCCGGGTGATCAGCCGGCCCGTGGTCGACTTTCCGCAGCCCGACTCACCGACCAGGCCGAAGCTCTCGCCCTCGTACACGGTCAGGTCGACGCCGTCGACGGCCTGCACCGCACCGATGGTGCGCCGGATCGGGAAGCCGCCCTTGACGGGGAAGTGCTTGGCCAGCCCCGAGACCCGGAGCAGCGGCTCCCCCTCCGGGCCGGCGCTCTGCTCGGCGGGAGCCGGGAGGACCAGGTCCTCTTTCATGACGGTGTCCTCCTAGGACGACTGACGACCTAGCCCAGTCGGGGCTTGATCTCCTCGATGAAGATGGTCCGCTTCCGGTCGGTGGTGAGGTGGCACGCCGACGCCCGGCCGGGGCCCACCGTCGGGCGCTCGTTCACACAGCGGCCCGTGCCCTCCACCCGGTCCTGGAAGGTGCAGCGGGGGTGGAAGCGGCAGCCGGACGGCGGGGTGAGCAGCGAGGGCGGGGCGCCCGGGATCGGCGACAGCTGGGCGCCCAGGTCGGAGTCGAGCCGCGGCATCGAGTTCAGCAGGCCCCAGGTGTAAGGGTGCTGGGGTGCGCGCAGCACCTCCTCGGTGGTCCCGCGCTCCACCGCGCCGCCCGCGTACATCACCATGATGTCGTCGGCCATGTCGGCGATCACCCCGAGGTCGTGGGTGATGAAGACGATGCCCGAGCCGAACTCCTGCTGGAGGTTCTTCAGCAGGTCGAGGATCTGGGCCTGGACCGTCACGTCCAGGGCGGTGGTCGGCTCGTCGGCGATGAGCAGGTCGGGGTCGCAGATCAGCGCCATGGCGATCATCGCGCGCTGGCGCATCCCGCCGGAGAACTGGTGCGGGTAGTCCTTCGCCCGCTCCCGGGGGTGGGGGATGCCGACCTTCCCGAGCATCTCCACCGCCCGGTCCCAGGCCGCCTTCTTCGAGGCGCCGGTGTGCTTCCGGTACGGCTCGGCGATCTGCCGGCCGACGGTGTAGTACGGGGACAGTGCGGTGAGCGGGTCCTGGAAGATCATGGCGACCTTGTTGCCGCGCAGCTTCTCCAGCTCCGACTCCCGGGCGGAGGTCAACTCGCGCCCGTCGAGCAGGATCTCGCCCTCGACCGTGGTGAACATCGGGTTGTGCAGGCCGAGGATGGTCAGGTTCGTCACCGACTTGCCCGAGCCGGACTCCCCCACGATGCCGAGCGTCCTGCCGCGCTCCACGTCGAAGGAGAGCCCGTCCACGGCCCGTACGACGCCGTCCTCGGTCCTGAAGCTGACGTGCAGGTCCCGCACCGAGAGCAGGGGACCGGCACCGGCCGGTCCCGGAGCGCCGGCTTCCTTGGTCACAGTGGTCACGACAGTGCTCCTAGGCCAGCCGCACGCGCGGGTCGATGAAGGCGTACGCGGCGTCGACGACGATGTTGAAGAGCAGGATCATGCTGGCGGAGAACAGCATCACGCCGAGCAGGAGCGGCAGATCACTGAAGCTGACGGCCTGCACGGCGAGTTGTCCGAGCCCCGGCAGGGAGAAGGTGAACTCGGTGATGATGGCGCCACCGAGCAGCGAGCCGAGGTCGATGCCGAAGATGGTGACGATCGGGATCAGCGAGCCGCGCCAGGCGTAGCGGAAGAAGACGTACCGCCGGGACATGCCCTTGGCGCGGGCGGTGCGCACGTGTTCCTCCTGCAACTGTTCGATCATCGAGGACCGCGACATACGGGTGTACTGCGCCGCGAAGATCGTGGAGAGGACCACCCAGGGGATGATCAGGCCGGTGAACCAGGTGCCCGGGTCGTGGGTGAACTCGTTGTAGGCCGGCTTGTCGAACCAGTGCGTCTGGTAGACGAGGATCGCCAGGGCCAGCGGGCCCAGGAAGTAGATCTGGAGCGAACTGACGATCATGGCGCCCCCGGTGGCCGCCTTGTCGATCAGCGTGCCCCGCCGCCAGGCTGCGAGGAGTCCCGTGCCGAGGCCGACGATCAGGAAGCACACGGCCGCGCCGAGGGTCAGCGAGACGGTGGTGGGCAACCGGTCCATCAGGGTGGCCCAGACCTGCTCGTTGGTGTGGTACGAGTAACCGAAGCAGGGGGCCGGGCAGGGACCCTGGGCGAACCGGTCGCTGCCCACGAGGAGGTTGTGCAGGAAGATCCAGTACTGCTCGGGGATGGACTTGTCCAGGCCGAGCACGTGGTGGATGTTCGCGATGCTGTCCGGGTTGCAGGTCTTGCCGCACATCAGCAGCGCCGGGTCCCGGGGCACCCCGAAGAACAGCAGGAACGCGACGATGCTCAGCAGGAAGAGGATGACGACGGCACCGAGGGTCCGGCGCATGAGGAAGCGCAGCATGGCAGGGGCAGCTCTCTGACGTCGGCGGTCCGGTCGGTACCCGGCGCACCGCTGCCGCGGTGCGCCGGGTACCGTGCAGGGACGGTTACTTGATGTAGAGGCGACGCGGGTCGATGCCGCCCAGCACGTCGTCGTAGACGAGGCCGCCGACCTTGGAACCGGCGATCTGGGTCTGCTTGTAGTACCCGGTGGGGACGACGTTGACGACGTCCTTGACGAGGTACTGGTCCAGCTTCTCCCACGCGGCGGCGGACTTGACCGGGTCGGTGATCTTGTTGATCCGGTCGATCTCGCTGTTGACCTTCGGGTCGTTGACCTGCGAGTAGTTCTGCGCGCCCTCGGCGATCAGGCGGCCGTCGTACAGCGGCGGGATCACGGTCGAGGCGGACGGCCAGTCGGCGCCCCAGGCGGTGTGGAAGATGTCGTAGTTGTTGTTCAGCTTGGAGACCTGGTCGTAGTAGGTCTCGGCCGGGATCTCCTGGCGCTGGACGTTGAAGCCGGCCTTCTCCAGGCCCGCCGCCATGGCGGTGGAGTACTGCTGGCCCTCGGGCGTGTTGATGTAGCCGAAGGTCAGTTTCAGGTTGAGCTTGCCGGCCTTCTTCAGCAGCTCCCTGGCCTTGTCCGGGTCACCGGAGGGCTTCTTCTTCTTGCCGCGCGGATCGAAGCCGGCGTCGTAGCCGGAGACGGTCGGGGAGATCACTCCGCCCGCGACCTCCATGGCGTCGTTGCCGCCGTAGGCGCGCACGAACGGGGTGATCGGCAGGGCGTAGGCGATGGCCTCGCGGACCGTCTTGTCCTTCATGGCCGGGTGGCTCATGTTGATGTTCATCTGGCCCACGAACGGCTGGTAGCCGGAGACCGTGCGGGACTTCAGGTTCGGGTCCTTGAGCACCTTGGACAGGTTGCCCGCGTCGACCTGGTTGTTGAGGCTGAGGCCGGCCTTGTCCGCGCCGCTGTCGGCGAGCAGGGCCTTGGTGGAGGTCTCGTACTGCTGGTTGAACGTGATGGTGAACCGGTCGACGTACTGGTGGCGGATCGGGTCCGTCTTCGGGTCCCAGTTGGTGTTCTTGACCAGCACCATCGACTTGCCGGACTTGAACGACTGGATCTTGTACGGGCCGGTCACCACGGGCGCCTTGTCGTACCGCTGCTTGGTGTCGCCCTTCTCGGAGACCACCGCGTAGCCGGACATCGCCAGCGCGTAGGGCAGGTCGGGGTGCGGGGTATTGAAGTGGAAGACGACGGTCTTCGGGTCCGGCGTCTCCAGTACGGAGTCGGGCAGGTGCTTGCCCTTGTAGGGGCCGCCCTTGAGCAGGTTGCGGTAGGCGGTGCCCGGCTGGTCGGCCAGCCACTGCTGGAGGTAGGTGGGGCCCTGGTTGATGAACGGCGCGAAGAGCCGCTCGATGCTGTGCCGGACGTCCTTGGCCGTGATCGGGGAGCCGTCCTGGAACTTGATGCCCTCCTTGAGGGTGTACTTCCAGGTCTTGCCGCCGTCGGTGGTGGTGCCGGAGTCGGTGGCGAGGTCGCCGACCACCTCGTGCTTGCTGCCGTCGTTGCTGGTGGCTTTGTAACCCGTCAGGCCCCGGTGGATCAGCGAGGCGAGGGAGCCCTCGTTGGAGACGTATATCTGCCCCGGGTCGAGGTGGGCGTAACTGTCGCGCTGGAGTACCTCCATCGTGCCGCCGGGCTTGGCGCCGGGCACGTCGGCCGCGGGGCCCGTGGAGGCCGCCGCGTCGCCGAACTCGATGGACGCCTGCTGGCGTTTGGCGTTCTCCTGCTGCTTCTTGTTGTCACCGCCGCCGTCGCTGCCGCCCTTGCTGCAACCGGTGAGCACAAGAGCCCCGGCCGCGAGCACGGAGAGTGCGCCGTAGGCGTGGCGTCCGCCCCTACTCATCACGAAGATTCCCACCCATCTGTGTGTCACCAGTGCGATCTGTGTGTCACCAGTGCGAAAGAGAGCCTGCTTAGGTCAGCGCGCGGTCTTGGGATCGAAGGCGTCTCTGACCGAGTCCCCGAGCAGGTTGAACGCGACGACGAAGATGATCATCGAGATGCCGGGGAAGAACATGTAGGTGATGTCGTTCTGCATCACCAGTTCGGTGGACGCCTTGGAGAACATCTGCCCCCAGTCCGGCGTCGGTTCGACGATGCCCACGCCGAGGAAGGACAGTCCGGCCTCGGCGGTCACGAAGCCGGGCAGCAGATACGTCGACTGCACCAGCAGCGGGGTGACGATGTTCGGCAGGATCTCCTTGCGGATGATCCGCCACGACGAGGCCCCGCTGACCCTGGCCGCCTCGATGAACTCCCGTTCCCGCAGGGAGAGTGCGGTGCCGCGCAGGATGCGGCCGAGGCCCATCCAGCCCAGCAGCCACTGGACGAGGATCAGCGCCACCACGCGGACGTACGTGGGTGTCTCGTCACGCGGGCTGACGAACAGGGAAACCACGACCGGCATGCTCGCGATGAAGAACAGCTGGGCCGGGAACGCGAGCAGGAAGTCGGTGATCCGGCCGATGGCGTAGTCGGCCTTGCCGCCGAGGTAGCCGGCGCTGACACCGAGCAGGATGCCGGTCACGACGACCGCGACGGTGACGGCGACCGAGATCATCAGCGAGGTGCGGATGCCGTAGAGCAGCTTGGTGAACACGTCGTAGCCGTTGCCGGGTTCGAGACCGAACCAGAACTCGCCGCTGATGCCGCCGTTCGGCTGCACCGGTACGCCGGCGCTGTCGAAGAGTTCGGGGCGCTCGTCCGCGTACACGGTGTACGGGTCCTTGCCGTACACCTTGGAGATCAGCGGGGCGAGCAGGCCGATCAGGAAGAAGAAGCCCACGACGTAGGCCGAGATGATTCCCGTGCGGTCGCGCTTGAAGCGCGTCCACATCAGCTGGCCGGGGGACCGGCCTTCGAGCCTGACGGGTTCGGTCTTCGCCGGCGGCCCTGGTTCGCCGCCGACGACGACCGAAGTCCCGCCGCCCTCGATGTCGATAGGACTTGTCACGGTTCGTCCGTTTCACAGGTATGAGTGTGAGAGGTGCCCGGGTACTCCGAGGACGCGCGTGACCGCAGTCGGACGCGCGTAGTTCTACAGCCGAATCACACCGCTGGAAGCGACGAACTGACCCACTTGGTGTTCGTGACACCGCGCATGGGGGTTCCTCCTCATGACTCCACGTGTTCACCAACAGGAGAGGGTTTCCGTCTTCCCTCCGACACCCCTGACGGACGGTCAGACACCCTCTGGTGCTCGCGAGTCGGCGCTGTCCCCACAGCGCGTGACCCATTGACCCGAGCGCTACGCGGCTAACTATCTGCCATGAGGCAGGTGGCGACCACTGTCTTTAAATCTCAATTCAGTCACAGCTGACGCGAAGAACTTCCAATAACTGGACAAACTGTTCGCCGGGAGAAGGCCGCGAAACGGACGTGTTACATGGGTATCGGTCCGGGATCTCCGCAATCCGGACACCACGGGCCCGTGGCCGCCCGCCGGCCCCCGAAAAACGGGTTGCAAAAAGCCCGGGCACCCCCATCATGGGGGTGCCCGGGCTCAACTGTCCTGGGATCAGCCGTGCTTGGCGCGGCTCGCGGCGCGGGCGCGCTCCCGCTGGTCGAGCTTGACCTTGCGGATGCGAACGGCCTCCGGGGTCACCTCGACGCACTCGTCGTCGCGGCAGAACTCCAGCGACTGCTCCAGCGACAGCTTGCGCGGCGGAACGATCGCCTCGAACGAGTCGGCCGACGACGACCGCATGTTCGTGAGCTTCTTCTCCTTGGTGATGTTGACGTCCATGTCGTCGGCGCGGGAGTTCTCGCCGACGATCATGCCCTCGTACACCTCGGTGCCCGGGTCCACGAAGAGGACGCCGCGCTCCTGAAGGTTCGTCATCGCGAACGCGGTGACGGCACCGGAGCGGTCGGCGACCAGCGAACCGTTGTTACGGGTCGTCAGGGTGCCGAACCAGGGCTCGAAGCCCTCGTGGATGGAGTGGCCGATGCCCGTGCCCCGGGTCTGGGTCAGGAACTCGGTACGGAAGCCGATGAGGCCGCGCGAGGGCACGACGAACTCCATGCGGACCCAGCCGGAACCGTGGTTCGACATGTTGTCCATGCGGCCCTTGCGGACGCCCATGAGCTGCGTGACCGCGCCCATGTGCTCCTCGGGCACGTCGATCGTCATACGCTCGACCGGCTCGTAGACCTTGCCGTCGACTTCCTTGGTGACCACCTGCGGCTTGCCGACGGTCAGTTCGTAGCCCTCGCGGCGCATCTGCTCGACCAGGATGGCCAGCGCCAGCTCACCACGGCCCTGCACCTCCCAGGCGTCGGGACGCTCGGTGTCGAGGACCCGCAGGGAGACGTTGCCGATCAGCTCGCGGTCCAGCCGGTCCTTGACCTGGCGGGCGGTGACCTTGCGGTCCTTCACGGCGGCCTTGGCGTCGGCGCCCTTGCCGGTGCCGCCGCGGCCGACCAGCGGCGAGGTGTTCGTGCCGATCGTCATCGAGATCGCGGGCTCGTCGACCGTGATCAGCGGCAGCGGGATCGGGTTCTCGGGGTCGGCGAGCGTCTCGCCGATCATGATGTCGGGGATACCGGCGACCGCGCAGATGTCACCCGGGCCGGCCTTCTCGGCGGGCTTGCGGGTGAGCGCCTCGGTCATCATCAGCTCGGAGATGCGGACGTTGGCGATCGAGCCGTCACGCTTGATCCAGGCGACCGTCTGGCCCTTGCGCAGCTCGCCGTGCTCGACGCGGAGCAGCGCGATGCGGCCGAGGAAGTTGTCGGCGTCGAGGTTGGTGACGTGGGCCTGGAGCGGCGCGTCCTCCTCGTACGTCGGGGCCGGGATGTGGTCCAGGATCGTGGAGAAGAACGGCTCCAGGCTGTCGCTGTCGGCCGGGACCGTGCCGTTCTCCGGCTTGGTCAGCGAGGCGATGCCGTCACGGCCGCAGGCGTAGACGATCGGGAACTCGATCTGCTCCTCGTCGGCGTCCAGGTCGAGGAAGAGGTCGTAGGTCTCGTTGACGACCTCGTCGATCCGGGCGTCGGGGCGGTCCGTCTTGTTGATGCACAGGATGACGGGCAGCCGGGCCTGGAGGGCCTTGCGCAGCACGAAACGGGTCTGCGGCAGCGGACCCTCGGAGGCGTCCACCAGCAGCACGACGCCGTCCACCATCGACAGACCACGCTCGACCTCGCCACCGAAGTCGGCGTGGCCGGGGGTGTCGATGATGTTGATGGTGATCGGGTCCCCGCCGGTCTTCGGGTGGTACTTGACCGCCGTGTTCTTGGCGAGGATCGTGATGCCCTTCTCACGCTCCAGGTCGTTCGAATCCATCATGCGGTCGTCGACGCCCTCGAGCTGGTGGGCGGCGAACGCGCCGGCCTGCTTCAGCATGCCGTCGACGATGGTGGTCTTGCCGTGGTCGACGTGGGCGACGATAGCGACGTTGCGGATGTCGTGGCGCGTGGCCATATTGCGGCGTACTCCCGGAGTGGTGAGAAGGCCCTGCTCTGACGTCCGTGTGACGCGGGCCTGCCGGGCTTGACACGCCACGGCCTCACCCCATGGTACGTGTCCTTCGCGGCGGGGGCGCGCCGGGCCGACGCAAGGGGCGCGGAACGGCGTCGCCCCCTCACGTCCGCGGGCCGTCACCTGCCTCCGCGGTCACTTGTCCGGGCTGCCGCTCGCGGGGCTCGCGGAGACCTTCACGCCCTTCTTCAGGAAGCCCATGTCCTCGTACACCGGCGTCTGGAATCCGAACGCGCCCGCGTTGACGAGGTTCTTGCGCACCCCCACCAGTTGCGGCCGCTGGTAGAGCGGGATCGAGCCGGCGGCGGCCCAGATGCGCGCGTCGGCCTTCCTGATCAGGTCCCGCTCCTCGTCCTCGTCCAGCGTGGTCGCGGCCTGGTCGAAGAGCTGGTCGACCTGGTCGGTGCCCACCCGGGTGAAGTTCTGCTCCACGTTCACCGAGCCGTCGGCCGCCGGGACCGGTTTGGCGTAGACCGGCCGGGCGTCGGTGGCGGGGAAGGCCGAGGACGGCCAGGAGTAGAGGGCGAGGTCGTAGTCGCCGGAGGCGATGTGGTCCTTGAAGTAGCTCTGGTCCGACACCTTGGTGATCGTCGTGCGGATGCCGATCTGCTCCAGCATCGCGGAGATCCGCGCGGCGACCGAGCCGAGGGTGTCCGAGCCCGGCCCGGAGGGTAGGACGAAGCGGAGCGCGAGTGCCTTGCCGTCCTTGGCGAGCGGTCCGGCCGGCGCGGCGGCCGGGGCGGCCGTGCCCCGGGGGGCGTACGCGCCCGGCGCGCCGCCGTGCCTGCTCTCCTGCGTGAGGCCCTTGTCGCCGTGCTCGCGCTTGTCGTCGCCGGACGCGCGCCGCTGCCCCTTGTTGTCGTCCTCGCCGACGATGTACTGGCCGTCCTGGCCGCCGTCCGAGACGTCCTGGGAGGGCTTCTGGGGGCCGGCCGCCTTCTCGGTCTTCTTCTCCGCCTTGACCGGACCGCCGGCCACCCACCCGGCGTCGGAGAGCAGCGCCTGCGCCTCCTTGGTGTCCTGGTCGCCGATCGCGCCGCTGCCGTCGGCGTAGGCGGCCTGCCCGGACAGGGCGAGGTGGCTGCCGACCGGCACGGCGGGCAGGCCCAGCGGGGTGAGGACCAGCCGGGCCAGTTCGGCCCGGTCCAGGGCGCGGGCGACGGCCCTGCGGACCCGTTCGTCGGCGAGGGGGCCCGAGGAACCGTTGAGGGCGAGCTGGGTGTAGGCGGGTTCCAGGGACTTGCGGACGTCGAAGTCGCGCAGTTCCTGCTGCTGCTCCAGGTACCGCTTGATGACCTTGCGCAGCTTCTTCTTCCCCCTGGGCACCTTGTCGGAGTCGAAGCCGTGCGCGAGCGCCCAGGCGCGCAGCTTCTTCACGGACGTCTTCCCGGAGCCCTGGAGCGGGGTGCCGGTGCCCTTCTGCCGGTTGGCGAGGCCGATCCGCTGGGCGTCGCCGGAGTCGACCTCGGCGAGGTCGACGCTGCCGTCGGCGAGCGCGGCGGCCCGCTTGTCGCGGGACACGGCGTGCAGCACGATCTGGTTCAGCTTGGCCGGCTTGCCCCACCAGCGCGGGTTGCGGGAGAGGACGACGTCCTTCTCGGCGGTGTCGACCTTCTCCACCCGGAAGGGCCCGGCGGTGACCTTCAGCTTGCGGCGGGCGCCGTCGTTGAAGGCGTCGGGGGTGCCCATGACGTCCTTCGGGTAGAGCGGGGAGAACAGCGACTTCCAGTCGGCGTAGGGGCGGGAGAAGGTGACCCGGACCTGGAGGTCGTTGGCGCCGCGCTCGATCTTGGCGATGCGGTCGTAGCCGGCGTTCCGGGCGGTCCAGTAGGCGCTGTCCTTGCCGGACAGGGCGCGCCACTGGGCGGCGAAGTCGGCCGCGCCGATCTCCCGGCCGTCGCTCCAGACGGCCTGCTGGTTCAGCTTGTACAGCACGACCTGGCGCGGCTCGGTCTCGATGACCTTGGCCGATTCCAGATAGGCCGGATTCGCCACCGGGCGGCCGTTCGCGTCGAGCCGGAACATCGACGGCAGCACGGCCTGGGCGATGCGGCTGGTGCCGGCGTCGGCGTCGGCCTGGAAGGTGTTCAGGGTCTCCGGGACGGCGTCCACGGCCCATTTCAGGGTGCCTCCGTCGGCCACCTGGGCGCGGACGACGGGGACGATGTCCTGCCCGGCGACGGGACCGGCGGGTTCGTCGTCGGAACCGCAGCCGGCCAGGAGCGGCACCGCGAGCGCGCCCGCGGTGAGGAAGGCGACCGAGCGCATGACCGCGCGCGGGCCGACGCCGTGGTGGGACATCTCTGCTACCTCCGGGAAGCCGCGGGGCTTATGCTCACTTTTGTAGCTATATGGAACTGATCACTTTCGGCGGTATATGGAGCTGATCAGATCTATGCGGCCACTGAAGAGGAAAGGTTCCGGCCACAGCGGGCGACACGGCGACGACGGGCGGTAACCCCACCCGTGCGGCGCAACGCCCGCCGAGATGCATCCGTGCGCCTCCGTCAATCGCTGCACATGCCTTCACACCGGCACGTGTGACGCGCGAGACTCCAAGGCGCATGAACGTTGCCGCCCAGGGCCCACGGGCCCGTCACAGTGAGGGGCAGGTCATGACCGTGCACGACGACATCACCTCGGCCCAGCGCTCCCTCGACGACCTGCACCGGTCGCTGGGACGCCTGGAGCACCACCTCGACCGCGGAAGCCTCGAGATGCGCCGGGTCCGGCTGGACGCCGATCATCTACGGGAGAGCCTGGCACTGCTGCGGGCGGCGGCCGCGGCCCCGGACGCGGCCCGCAGGCCGGACCTCGTGACCATCTCCGACACGCCCTACGACATAAGCCTGTGGACGGACTCGGACGACGAGGGCCTGGGCGCCCGCGACCGCCGCGCCCCCTGAGAAACCCCTACCGAACCGGAGTCCTGACTTGGCCACTGGTACGGAACCCCGACCGGACGAATCCAGCGGCGGCGTGCGGGCCCGTCCGCGCGCCGCGATCGCCGCCCCGCACCTGCGGACCGACCGCTGGTGGCTGGCGCCCGCCGTCACCGCGGCCGGCCTGTTCGCCTTCGTCGTCTACTCCACCTGGCGGGCCTTCTCGAACGCCCACTACTACGCGGCGCCCTACGTCTCGCCGTTCTACTCGCCGTGTCTGGCGGAGAACTGCCGGACCATGCACGCCGGGCCGAACGCGGGCCTCCTCGGCGGCTGGTGGGGCCTGTCCCCCGCGCTCATCATCCTGATCTTCCCGCTCGGCTTCCGCCTGACCTGCTACTACTACCGCAAGGCGTACTACCGCGCGTTCTGGGCGTCCCCGCCCGCCTGCGCGGTGGCCGAGCCGCACCGCACATACACCGGCGAGACCCGCTTCCCGCTGGTCCTCCAGAACCTCCACCGGTACTTCTTCTACGCCGCCCTGCTGGTCGCCGGGGTACTGACCTACGACACCGCGCTGGCCTTCCGCGACCCGCACTACCGCTGGGGCCACATGGGCCTGGGCTCCCTGGTCTTCCTGGCCAACATCGTGCTGATCTGGGCGTACACCCTCTCCTGCCACTCGTGCCGGCACATCGTCGGCGGCAAGCTCAAGCACTTCTCCCGGCACCCCGCGCGCTACCGGGCGTGGCAGTTCGTCGGGCAGCTCAACGCCCGCCACATGCAGCTGGCCTGGGCGTCGCTGCTCAGCGTGGCGCTCGCCGACTTCTACGTGTATCTCGTCGCGTCCGGCGTCTTCGACGACCCGCGCTTCTTCTAGAGACTCCAGTGAGGGAACTGAACTGATGTCCGTGGTGGACCGGCAGGAGTGGGACGTCGTCGTGGTCGGTGCCGGCGGCGCGGGGCTGCGGGCCGCGATCGAGGCACGCGAGCGGGGCGCCCGTACGGCCGTGATCTGCAAATCCCTGTTCGGCAAGGCGCACACGGTGATGGCCGAGGGCGGTATCGCGGCGGCGATGGCCAACGCCAACGAGCACGACACCTGGCAGGTCCACTTCCGCGACACCATGCGCGGCGGCAAGTTCCTCAACCAGTGGCGGATGGCCGAGCTGCACGCGCAGGAGGCCCCGGACCGGGTGTGGGAGCTGGAGACCTGGGGCGCGCTGTTCGACCGGACGAAGGACGGCCGCATCTCGCAGCGCAACTTCGGCGGGCACGAGTACCCGCGGCTGGCGCACGTCGGCGACCGCACCGGCCTGGAGCTGATCCGCACCCTCCAGCAGAAGACCGTCGCGCTGCAACAGGAGGACTTCGCGGCGACCGGAGATCACGAGTCGCGGCTCAAGGTGTTCCAGGAGTGCACCGTCACCCGGATCCTCAAGAACGGCGACCGGGTCTCGGGAGTCTTCGCCTACGAGCGGGAGACCGGCCGTTTCCTCGTCCTGCGGGCGCCCGCCGTGGTCCTCGCGACCGGCGGCATCGGCAAGTCGTTCAAGGTCACGTCGAACTCCTGGGAGTACACCGGCGACGGCCACGCGCTGGCGCTCCTGGCGGGCGCTCCGCTGCTGAACATGGAGTTCGTGCAGTTCCACCCGACGGGCATGGTCTGGCCGCCGTCGGTGAAGGGCATCCTCGTCACCGAGTCCGTGCGCGGGGACGGCGGGGTGCTCAGGAACTCCGACGGCAGACGGTTCATGTTCGACTACGTCCCGGACGTCTTCAAGGACAAGTACGCCGAGGCGGAGGACGAGGCCGACCGGTGGTACGAGAACCCGGACGACAACCGCCGGCCCCCCGAACTGCTCCCCCGCGACGAGGTGGCCCGGGCGATCAACGCCGAGGTGAAGGCGGGCCGGGGCTCCCCGCACGGCGGGGTGTTCCTGGACGTGTCGACCCGGATGCCCGCCGAGGTGATCCGGCGCCGGCTGCCGTCGATGTACCACCAGTTCAAGGAGCTGGCCGACGTCGACATCACGGCCGAGGCGATGGAGGTCGGGCCGACCTGCCACTACGTGATGGGCGGCATCGCCGTCGACTCCGACACGGCGGCGGCCCGCGGGGTGCCGGGGCTGTACGCGGCCGGTGAGGTGGCCGGCGGCATGCACGGCTCCAACCGGCTCGGCGGCAACTCCCTCTCCGACCTGCTGGTGTTCGGCCGCCGGGCCGGCCGGCACGCCGCGGAGTACGCGCAGGGGCTGGCCGGCCGGCGTCCGCCCGTGGACGACGCCCAGGTCGACACGGCAGCGGCGGAGGCCCTGCGCCCCTTCTCCGCGGAGACCCAGGGCGGCGCGGACGCGCCGGAGAACCCGTACGCCCTGCACCAGGAACTCCAGCAGACCATGAACGACCTGGTCGGCATCATCCGCCGCGAGGGCGAGATGGAACAGGCCCTGCACCGGCTGGCCGAGCTGCGGGCCCGGGCCCGGCGGGCCGGCGTCGAGGGCCACCGCCAGTTCAACCCCGGCTGGCACCTCGCCCTGGACCTCAGGAACATGCTGCTGGTCAGCGAGTGCGTGGCCCGGTCCGCTCTGGAACGCACCGAGTCGCGCGGCGGGCACACCCGCGAGGACCATCCGGCGATGGACCGCGCCTGGCGCAACGTGAACCTGCTGTGCGCCCTGGCCGACCCCACCGGTGGTCTCGCGGCGGCCGACCCCGCCCGGGGCCAGATCCGGCTGACCCGCGAGAGAACCGACCCCATCCGCCCGGACCTGCTCGCCCTCTTCGAGAAGGAGGAGCTGGTCAAGTACCTCGCCGAGGAGGAGCTGTACGAGTGAGCAGCTACGAGGCCCGCTTCCGGGTGTGGCGGGGCGACGAACAGGGCGGCGGCCTGACGGACTACACGGTCGAGGTGAACGACGGCGAGGTGGTCCTGGACATCGTCCACCGGCTCCAGGCCACCCAGGCACCCGATCTCGCCGTGCGCTGGAACTGCAAGGCGGGCAAGTGCGGTTCGTGCTCGGCGGAGATCAACGGCCGGCCGCGGCTGCTGTGCATGACCCGTATGTCGGTCTTCGACCGCTCGGAGACGATCACGGTGACCCCCCTCCGTGCGTTCCCGGTGATCCGGGACCTGGTGACCGACGTCGGCTTCAACTACCAGAAGGCGCGGGAGGTCCCGGCGTTCGTGCCGCCCGCCGGGGTGGGACCCGGCGAGTACCGCATGATGCAGGAGGACGTGGACCGTTCGCAGGAGTTCCGCAAGTGCATCGAGTGCTTCCTGTGCCAGGACACCTGCCACGTCGTGCGCGACCACGAGGAGAACAAGACGGCGTTCGCCGGCCCGCGCTTCCTGATGCGCGTCGCCGAACTCGACATGCATCCCCTGGACGCGGCGGCCGGGACCGGCGTGGACCGCGCGCGCACGGCCCAGGACGACCACGGCCTCGGCTACTGCAACATCACCAAGTGCTGCACGGAGGTCTGCCCCGAGGGCATCCGGATCACGGACAACGCCCTGATCCCGCTGAAGGAACGGGCGGCCGACCGCAAGTACGACCCGCTGGTGTGGCTGGGCTCGAAGATCCGGAGGCGGTCTCATTAGACCGTGAGCGACCCCGCGAGGCCCGGATCAGCCGGCCCAGTCCTCCTGGTAGGCCCGCCAGTCCGCCTCCGTAGCCGCGAAGTCGACGTACAGGGCGACGCCGAAACGGGCCCGGCCGGCGTCGGTGCGGGACAGCCCGAGCCGGACGCCCCGTACGGCGGCCGGAACCGTCTCCGCGCGGGCCCGGTGGCCGAAACGGTTCTCGTGGAAGAAGGGCAGGCCCATCAGGAGATCGGTGGTCCTCGGGGTGACCTCCAGGGCGAGAGCGGTCTGCTCGGCCACATAGCCGCCGTACAGGCTCGCCAGCGGCTGCATGGTGTCGTACGACATCACGGCGATCTGGTCCACCCGGCGTGCCACCTGCCCGAAGTACGACTGCGACCACCACTTGGGGTGGCCGGTCGTCGTACCCCAGAAGGAGTGGAAGGCGGGCAGCGGGTCGATCTGGTGGGCCGCGACGGAGAGCAGCGCGTGCCGGGAGCGGGTCAGGGCCCGCAGGTCGTCGAGGAGGCACAGATAGTCACGGTCGCCGGAGTGGAGGGGCTCCAGGTCGAAGTGGGCGCCCTCGAAACCGGCGTCGAGGATCCGGCGGGTCGAGGCGGCGATCGCGGCCCGCGTCGCCGGCCGCTCCAGCCGCAGCCCGTCCGGGCTCTCGCTGGCCAGCGTGTCGCCGAGCCAGGCCTGGACCCGGACGCCGGGCAGCTGCCGGTGCAGGGCCCCGGTCAGCCACCGGGCCTTCCGGTAGGCGGACGGGGGCAGCGTGCCGTCGTGCTCCAGCGGTCCCGAGTGCACGTACAGATCCCGGATCCCGCTGCCCCGCAACCGCGCGGCCAGCGCCGTGACGTCCTTCCCGCTCTTCCGCCCGTCCACCCAGGCGTGCCCCAGCCACAGCGCGTCGTGGTGCCGGGTGCGGGTGCCGGGGGCCGGGTCGCCGGTGTAGTTGAGCCGCAGGGCCGTCTCGGCGGTGAGGACCGGGAGCAGGAGGAGGACGAGGGCGACGCAGACACCGCGGACCGTCCGGCGCCGCCACGAACGGGTTGGGCTCCGCGGGGCCGCCGGGGGGTGCGCGGGAGCGGGGGGTTCGGGGGGCTTGGGGGGCTCGAGGGGCTCGGATGGGGTGTCTGGGGGGTCGGGGGTGGTGTCGGGGATGTCGGTGGGCTCGGGAGTCTCGGGGGTGATGTCAGGGGGGTCGGGGGTGTCAGTGGGCTCGAGGGTCTCGGGGGTGTTGTCAGGGATCTCGGGGGTGTCTGCGGTGTCCGGGGGGTCGAGGGTGTCGGTTGCGTCGACCCGGGGTTCGTCCGGCTGGCGTGGGCCGGCCTGGCATGGGCCGGCCTGAGGGGCCGGGTCCTGGCCCGCGCCCGCCCGGGAGTCCCCGTCCGTGGCCTGATCACGCCGGTCCTCGCCGCCGTGACCGTCCCGGTGTTCGTCCATCGCGTCCCCCTGTCCGCCTGGTACCCCACCCGCCCCCGTCCCGGTCGCGGAGCCGCCGACCTGCCCATACGCTCCGAAAGGTGACGTCCTCCCTGATGCGGGGCCGACCCCGGCGTGCCACGGCGCGCACCAGGGTGCGGGTGGCGCATGCGGTGCTGGGTGGCCTGGCCGGGGCCGGGTGGCTGGTGTTGCCGGTGATGACGGTGGCGGCGCACGATCCGGTTCCCCCGGCCGCGGCCGGCCCGGTGGCCGGTGCCGCCGCGCGGCAGGACGAGACGTCCTCGGCCGACCTCGTGCTGCCGCTCGTCGCCGGGGTCACGGCCGTGTCCCTGGCCGGCTACGGCTACCTGCGCCGCACCCGGCGCGCCCGCACCCGGACGACCCCGGGAACGGTCTCCGCGCAACCGCCCGCGCCCACCCGGGACGACTCCGAACGGCAGGCCCGGGCGGCACTGCGCCTGGCCGACGAGTGCGTGCGGACCAGCCGGGAGGAACTGTCCTTCGTCCGGGACCTGTTCGGGGAGGACCGGACGGAACCGTTCACGCGTGCGCTGCGGGCCGCCGACACCGAGCTGTCGGCCGCGTTCGCGATCTGGCGGCGGTACGAGGAGGGCGTCCCGGAGGACGCGGGCTCCCGGCGGCAGGCCCTGGTGGGCGTGATCGGCCGCTGCGCGGAGGCCGGCCGCCGCCTGGACGCGGAGGCTGAGGCGCTGGACGGGCTGCGCGGACTCGGCGGGCCGGGGGCGGATCGGCGGGTGGTGCGTGCGGCGGAGGCGGACGGCCCGGAGGCCGCTGGGCGCGGCGGCGCCGGCGCGGCGCTGGAGGTGGCCGAGGGACGGTTCCGGGAGGCGGCGGCCCGGACGGTCACCGCGCAGGAGACCCTGGCCGCGCTCCGGGAGCGGTACGCGCCCACCGCCTCGGCGCCCGTCGCCGGGTACGTCGAACAGGCCAAGGACCGGCTGGTGTTCGCCACGGCCCGGCTCAACGAGGCCCGCCAGGCCGCCGACATGGACGACGGGGAACGGACCGCCCGGCACCTGCGTGCCGGGGAGGGCGCGGTGGCCCAGGCGGAGATCCTGGTGGGCGCGGTGGAGCGGCTCGCGGCGCACCTGCGGGAGGCGGCCGGACTGGTGCCGGCCGCGCTGACCGGCGCGGAGGCGGAGCTGGCGGCGGTCCGGGGCGGTGAGCGGGCCTCGCCGGCCCCGGACGAGCCGCGCGCCCCCCTCGCCCACGCGGACGGCGTGCTGGCGGGGGTCCGCGAGGAGCTGACCGGCGGCCCGTACGACCCGCTGGACGCCCTGCGCCGGATCGGCCGGACGGTGGAGCGGCTGGGCGGGGCCCGGTCCGGTGTGCTGGGCGTCGCGACGCTGCTCGTGGCGCGGTGTTCCGTCGCCGGGGCGGAGGAGTTCGTGGCGGCGCACCGGGGAGCGGTGGGCACGCGGGCCCGGGCCCGGCTGGCGGAGGCAGCGCGGGAGCTGGGCGCGGGCCGTGCCTCCCGGGCCGACTCGGTGGCCCGGGAGGCACGGGAGCTGGGCGAGCGGGATGTCCGGGCGTACGGCAGCCCGTACGCCGGTGCCGAAGGGGAGGCGGCCGGTCTCGCCGGTGCCGTGCTGGGCGGCATCCTCCTGGCCGAGGACGCGGACGGCGGACCCCCGGCGGCCTACGGCGGCCCGCTCACCCGCTCCCGCCACCACCCGTGACCCACCCGGCGCCGCGCCGGTTCCGGTCCGCCGGGGCAGACCCGCCGAAGCCGTGCAGGGGGCCAGCTGCACGGCCGGCGGACCCGCCACACCTCCCGCGGCTTCCCTGCACGCCCAGCGGAACCCGCCGACACCTCCCACGGGTTCCCTGCACGCTCGGCAGAACCCGGCAACATACCCCACGGGTTCACCGCACGCTCAGAACCCGCCAACACCTCCCAGGCGCTCACCGCACGCCCAGCGGAACCCGCCGATGCCTCTTCCGGGTTCACCGCACGCTCGGCGGAACCCGCCAACACCTCCCCCGGGTCCCCTGCCACGCTCGGCGACCCCGCCGAGTCCTCCCGCGGGTCCGTTCCACAGTCGGCGGGAGGTTCGCCAGGACCCGCTGTCATCGGCACAGCCGGCCCCGGCCCCCACCCGGTCGCGCACCGATACACCGGACGGACCTCGACCACCGGCGAGAAGGCGGCTTCGTGGCCTCGCGCCCGACCCCGGCCGTCCGGCAGAGCCCCAGTGATGTCCGAGTGGGGTCGGTGCCGGATCTGGAGGTCGGGAGGCCGGCCGGGGTGTCGTCAGAACAGGCTCAGCAGGGCCTCCGCCGGGTCCGTGAGGGTTCCCTCGCCGCCCGGCAGGGGCAACTCGAACCACACCGTCTTGCCGCGTGGCGTCCGGCGGGAGCCCCAGGCCGCGCTGAGCAGCCCGACGAGTTGCAGTCCCCGTCCGCCCTCGTCGGTGTCCCGGGCCCGCCGTCTCCGTGGCTGGACCAGCCCGGAGTCCCAGACCTCGCAGACCAGTGTGCGGTCCAGCAGCAGCCGCAGCCTGATGTCCCCCTCGCCGTACCGCAGCGCGTTCGTCACCAGCTCGCTCACCAGGAGTTCCGTCGTGTCGATCAGCGGTTCCAGGCCCCAGTCGGCGAGCTGACCGCGGGCGTACTCCCGGGCCCGCCCGACACTGCGCGGTTCGCGCGGCAGCGTCCAGTCGCCGACGGACTCCTCGGGCAGTCCCTGCACCCGGGCCATCAGCAGCGCGATGTCGTCCTCGCCGTGGTGGGTGTCGAGCGTGTTGAGGACGTGGTCGCAGACGTCCTCCAGGGGGCGGGAGGGGTCGGTGAGCGCTCCGACGAAGGCCTGGAGGCCCTCGTCCAGGGGGTGGTGGCGGGACTCGACGAGGCCGTCGGTGTACAGCGCGAGCAGCGCGCCCTCGGGGAGTTCGACCTCGACCTCCTCGAAGGGCTCGCCGCCCACACCGAGCGGCATCCCCGGCGGCACGTCCAGCATCAGGGCCGTCTCGCCGGGCTCGACCAGGACCGGCGGCAGATGGCCCGCATTGGCGAACGTGCAGCGCCTGGTCACGGAGTCGTACACGGCGTACACGCAGGTCGCGAGGTACACCTCGGAGAGGTCGGCGTCCCGGGGCTGACGGGCGGTGCGGGTGGCCTGCTGGACGCCGCCCGGCGTGCCGAGCCCCCGCGCGATCTCGTCCAACGCCGAGAGGACCTCGGCCGGTTCCAGGTCCAGCAGGGCCAGAGTGCGTACGGCCGTACGGAGTTCGCCCATGGCCACGGCCGCGCGCAGCCCCCGCCCCATCACGTCCCCCACGACCAACGCCGTGCGATGACCTGGCAGTTCGATGACGTCGAACCAGTCGCCGCCCACCTCGGTGGCCGCGTTGCCGGGCAGATAGCGGCAGGCTATGTCCAGGCCGGACGCCTCGGGGTCGCCGGGCGGGAGCAGGGACCGTTGCAGTATCAGCGCCCGTTCGTGCTCCCGCCGGTACAGGCGCGCGTTGTCGATGCAGACCGCGGCCCGTGCGGCCAGCTCCACCGCCAGGTCCCGGTCCCGGTCGCCGAACGGCTCGCTGCCCTTGGTCCGGGCGAACTGGGCGATGCCGACGACCGTGTCGTGGGCGACCATCGGCACGGCCAGCGTGGACTGCACGAGTCCGCCCTCCTCCGCGGGCACGCGCTGGGGGCGGGCGGTGCGCAGGGCGTCCGCGCAGGGCGAGCTGAAGGGGAAGTGGTGGACCGCGCCGACCTCGACGGGGTGCCCCGAGCTGGTGAAGGGGGCACCGGAGACGGCGCTGGCGAAGGCGACGCGCCGCAGTTCGGCGCTGCCGTCGGCGAGGCCGGGCGGGGCCTCGTCCCCGGTCAGCAGACCCTGGTAGAGGTCGACGGTGGCGAGGTCGCAGAAGCCGGGGACGACGACGTCGAGGAGTTCACGGGCCGTCGTCTCCAGGTCGAGGGAGTTGCCTATGCGCGCGCCGGCGTCGTTGAGCAGGGCGAGATTGCGCCGGGCGGCGGCGGCCTCACGGGCGGCCTCACGGCGGGCGGTGATGTCGGTGCCGAGCCAGGCGATACCGATGGGCCGGCCGCTGCCGCTGTACACGCGGTAGAGGTTGATGGACCAGTGCCGGCGTTCTTCGGAGCCCGGGACGAACCCGGTGACGTGCATGTCGGTGATCGACTCGCCGGTCTCCAGGACCCGCCGCAGGGTGGCCGAAACCCGCTCGGCCTCGGCGCGCGGCAGATAGTCGTGAACTCCCCTGCCCCGGTGGTCGTCCGGGGTTCCGCCGAAGATGGAGGCGAAGCGGTGGTTGGCCCGACGGACCCTCAGGTCGTCGTCGATCAGCAGGAAACCGAACGGAGACTGGCCGAAGATCGCCTGCGAGGCGGCGAGGTCGGTCTCGATGCTGCGGAGCGTGCGGACGTCCACGACGATACAGACGGCGGCCTTGTCACCCTCGGCGGTGCGGGTGGGCATGACGTAGACCTCGGCCAGCCCCTCCTCGCCGCGCGTGCCGTCCGGCAGGTCCGGCATGCGGAAGGGGACCACGCCGGTCCACTCGCGCCCGTCGAGAATTTCGGCCATCTTCCGCTGGCCGCGGTCGCGCAGATCGGGGTCGATGAACGCCTCGATGGGGTCCATGCCGACGGCGCGTGCGGCGGGGATGCCGAAGAGCTGTTCGGCGCGCAGGCTCCACTGTTCGACCAGCCCGCCGGGACTGATGGAGAAGGACGCGACCTTGATGTAGTCGTAGATCGAACCGGGCGGACTGCTCTGCCACGTGGCGTCGCCGGGTGCCGCGGCCGCCTCCGCGGCCTGGTTCCTCGCGCCGTCCGACGGGTCCTCGGACTCCGTGGCCTTCGCTGGTATCTCGCTCACGCGAACCGTCCCCTCCAGCTCACCGCACCCGGCACCGGTCACCGGGGGCGGCTGCCCGCAGTATCCAGCACTACGGCGCCGCACGACACGGTGTTCACGATCACAGCACGGTCCAGGTGTTTTTCGGACCGGTCCGTGACAACACTTCCACTCTTCTAACCAGGGAACACGCCGCCGAATCACCCACTCGGGACCGGGCGCGTGCCCGGCGCGCACCTGGACGGCGCACCGGCGGCTGTACACCCCCGTGCGCCCACGGCCGCCGCCTCACCCGGGCACCACGAGTTCGAACCAGACGGTCTTGCCGCCGGTGCCGGGCCGGGTGCCCCAGCGGCGTGAGGATCCGGCGACGAGTTGCAGGCCGCGCCCGCTCTCGTCCTCCGGCCGGGCGACGCGCTCGCGCGGCGGGTCGGGGAGCGGGTCGGAGACCTCCACCCGCAGCGTGTCGTCCGATGCGGCGGGACGGACCAGCCGTACCCCGATGGGGCCGGTGGCATGCCGCAGGGAGTTGGTGACCAGCTCACTGACCAGCAGCGCCGCGAGGTCGGCCAGACAGTCGAGGTCCCAGCCGCGCAGCTGGCCCCGGACGGCCGCGCGGGCGTTGCGCACGGCGCCCGGTTCCGCGGGGAAGGACCACTCGGCGCAGTCACCGTCGGTGTCGATCACGCCGATCACTTCCCCGGCCAACAGAGCCCACCCATGTCCGCTTTCATGGGGTTAATGGGCACATACCCGATATCCGGCAGGCAGTACCGCGCGTGAGGGCGCACTGTGGCACGAACGGCGTATGCGGCGCTCCACGGGACCGGCGCGAGCGCCGCGTGCTTCGAGGACGGCGACATCCGGCACCCCGCGCGGGCTCTCCGCCCCCGCGGTCCCGGCCCAGCCGAACCCACCGGCGGAACGACCGGTCGACGATGCGGGCCCGTCGACGGACCTGCCCGAGGGGGAGACGGACCAGTGGATGGACCCGCCCGACGGGAAAGCGAACCCATCGGTGGACCTACCCGACGGGAAAGCGGACCCAGCAGTAGACCCGTCGGGCCGGAGGGCGGACCCATCGGCAGCCCCGACCGGTCTGAAGGCGGAGCAGTCCGGCCGGGAGGGCCCGTCCGTGGACCCGGCCGGCCGGGAGACCGCCCGGTCCGCGCGCTCGGCCGATCAGGAGGCCCCATCGGTCGACCCCGCCGGCGGGGAGGCTTTCCAGGGGTGGAGTCCGTCGGCCGGGAGGCGGCCCCGTCGGCAGGCTCGGCCGACCCGGAGGCGGCCGCACCGTGGGCTCGGCTGGCCAGGAAGTGACAACGTCGGCAGGCTCGATCGCCCCGGAGGTAGCCGTACCCGCCGGCTCAGCCGTCCCCGAGCCGGCCCCACCGGCGGGCTCGGCCGGCCAAGAAGTGGCCGCGTCGACAGGCCCCGTCGGCCCGGAGGCGGTCGCCCGGCGGACTCGGCCGAACCGGAGGTAGCCGCATCCGTGGACTCGGCCAGCCGGGAAGTGACAACGTCGGCAAGCTCGATCGACCAGGAGATAGCCGTACCGGCGGAATCAACTGCCCCGGAGGGGGCCCCACCGGCGGGCTCAACCGTCCCCGAGCCGGCCCCACCGGCAGGCGCGGCCGGCCAAGAAGTGGCCGCGTCGACAGGCCCCGTCGACCCGGAGGCGGTCGCCCGGCGGACTCGGCCGAACCGGAGGTAGCCGCATCCGTGGACTCGGCCAGCCGGGAAGTGACAACGTCGGCAAGCTCGATCGACCAGGAGATAGCCGTACCGGCGGAATCAGCCGCCCCGGAGGGGGCCCCACCGGCGGGCTCAACCGTCCCCGGGCCGGCCCCACCGGCAGGCGCGGCCGGCCAAGAAGTGGCCGCGTCGACAGGCCCCGTCGACCCGGAGGCGGTCGCCCGGCGGACTCGGCCGAACCGGAGGTAGCCGCATCCGTGGACTCGGCCGGCCCGGAGGGGACCGCGTAGGCAGGCCCGTCGGCCCGGAGGCGGTCGCGTCGGCAGGCTCCGTCGACTCGGAGGCGGCCGTATCGACGGGTCCGGTCGGCCGGGAGGCAACCGTATCGACGGGCTCAGTCGGCCGGGAGGTGGCCGCACCGGTGCTGCTCGGGCGGTTGGAGTCTTGCGGTCTCCCGGACCGCCGGGACGTCCTGGTCCAGCCACGGGACGTCCCAGAGCTGGGCCGGGGTCAGCCAGCGCAGCTCGTCGTGGTCCTGGAGGGGACGGGGCGCGGGTGAACCGGGGCGCAGGCGGGCGGTCCACACCCACAGGACGTACGGCGCGCGCAGCGGCCACTCCCCCGGCACCCGCCGGACGGTCTCGGCGTCGATGCCCAGTTCCTCGCGCAGTTCGCGCACCAGGGCGTCCTCGGGCCGCTCACCCGGCTCCACCTTGCCGCCGGGCAGCTCCCAGCGCCCGGCCAGGTCGGCGGGCGCACTGCGGCGCGCGGCGAGCAGCCGGCCGCCGTCGAACAGGGCGGCTCCCACCACGACGATCCGTTCCGTCCCGGACGGCGTGCGCGTCATGGAGGGGAGCCTACGTCAGCGCGCGGACGGTCAGTTGTGCGCGCCGTCCCCGTTCTGGCCGATGCGCTCGACCCAGTACAGCTGCTTGTGACCCCGGTCGTCGAAGCTGTCGGCGATCTTCTGCGCTTCCGCGCGCGTCGCGTACCGGCCGACGCGGTAGCGGTTGCCGTTGTCGTCCTGCCGTATCACGATCCAGGGCAGTGAGACCGTGCCCTCACTCATGGCCCCCACCGCCCGCGTTCCTTCCCGCACCGCCCCGCCCTCCCCCACGTTCGGCTGCGCTCTCGGGCCCCCGTCGCGCACCGCCTAAGGAAACCGCAATCCGCATATGCCCGAGCGTACGCCCAACCTTCACGCTGCGCATACGACTTTTCACAAAGAGGTACGCAACCAGCCAGACCGCCGGGGGCGCACGGGGCCGAACGCGCCGTCGCCAACCCTGCCACCCCGGGTCGGGGCCGTGCCGGACTCACCCGGGCACCTGCGAGAACGGCCGGATCGCTGCGGACTCACGGCCGCCGGTGACGGACGGGGAGGGCGCGGTAGCCGCCCGCCCGGCGCGCCGGAGTGTGCGCTACCTCACGCGGCGGCGCGCACGCCGTACGCCCGACGGCGCAGACGCCGTACGCCCGGCGGCCCGCATCACGGCGGCCCGCCACCACGGCGCCCCGCCACGCGGTCCGTCACGCGGTCCGTCACCATGACGGCCCGCCGCCGGAACGGCCGTACCCCGGCGGTCACTTCACGGGCAGGTGGTACGCGACCCGGTAGCGGTCGGCCGGGATCACCACGTCGGCGGTCTCGACCGGGCGGCCCGAGGCGTAGTACGTGCGCTGGACGACCAGGACGACATGCCCGGGTACACCGCCGAGCAGGTGCAGCTCCTCGGCGAGGCCGGGCCGGGCGCCGACCTCCTCCGTGACGTTGTCCACGATGACGTCGATGGCCCGCATGCGCTCGACCACGCCCATCCCGCCCAGGGGCCCCTCCTCGGGGAGCATCACCGGGGTGCGGCCGGTGACGGCGAGAGGCTCCCAGGAGGTGGAGAGCATCATCGGCTCACCGGCCTGCCGGAAGAGGTACTTGGTGCGCATGACCCGGTCGCCGGGCTGGATCGCGAGCCGCTCGGCGAGCGCCGCGCCGGCCTCGGCCTGTTCGCTGCTGGACTCCCACGTACCGCGCACGGCGGCGTCGGCCTGCTCCTGCCGGAAGGCCGTGGCACCGCCGGCCGGACGGAATCCGGAACGGGCCACCTGCCGGGGCACGGGCCGCTCGCGCACGTACGTCCCAGAACCGGAGCGGCCCTCGACCAGCCCCTCGGCCATCAGCACCTTGCGCGCCTCCAGCGCGACCGTGTCCGAGACGCCGTACTCCTCGCGGATGCGGGCCTGGGAGGGGAGCCGGGTGTGGGGCGGAAGTGAACCGTCGACGATCTTCTTGCGGAGATCACCCGCGACACGCAGGTACGCCGGCTGCTCACCGAAAGTCACTGGCCGCTCCCATCAGGTTGTACAGACAGCAAGAGCCTGGCAACCCTGGGTTCCGCCATGCAAGCAAAGGCCAGAGAATCACTCGATGTGATGACAAACGGCTGGGGTGCGCTTTACCCAGGCACTTCCTCCCCCGAACGAGCGGGCCCACACCTGGAGACCGGCCCGCACGGCGATCAACGAGGCCGGCACGACGGGGCCGGAGCCGGTGACGCAGCGCCCCCATAAGTCGCTGACGGTCAGTCAACTACTATCTGACAGAGGATAGTTGTATGTGTCGGCACGGCTTCCACGGGGACGTACGGACCCGCTCGTGCGGACGGTGCGACCGGCGGGGGCCGGAGGTGTGGACAGGACCACGGGTACCGTGCTCCTGGGGCGGGGCGGCGACAGCGCACGACCGGTGGCCGGCCGGTGGCCGGACCGGCGCGGGAGCCGGACGCATGGTGAGCGGGACACGAACGGGGGCGGAATGAGGGTGGAGACCAGGCCGGACGGCCGGGTGGGCGGCGAGGTCGTCCGCGCGGTGAACGGGCTCACGGCCCGATGGGCGGCGACCGCGCACGACGGCGCGGTCTTCTCCGCGACCGGGGTCTGGCCCCTGCTCGCCTTCCTCGCCGACGGCGCGGCCGGCCCGGCGCGGGCGGAACTGGCCGGGGCGCTGGGCGTCCCCGCCGAGCAGGCGGCCGGTGCGGCGCGGGAGTTACTGGCGGGACTCGCGTCGGTGTCCGGTCTGGAGGCGGCGCTCGGCCTGTGGGCGCACCACGGCCTGCCCCTGCGCGAGGAGTGGCGGGCCGGGCTGCCCGCCGGCACCCACGGTGTCTTCGGGGACGACCTGGTCACCGCGCAGGAGCGGCTGGACGGCTGGGCGGCCGAGCGGACCGGCGGGCTGGTCGAGCGCATGCCGGTGACGCTGACCCGGGAGGCGCGGATGGTGCTGGCCGCCGCGCTCACGCTGCGCACGAACTGGCGCCAGCCCTTCACGGAGCTGCCGCTGCGGCCCGCCGCCGGGCCCTGGCAGGGCCGTACCCTGCGCGGACTGCACCGGCGCAGCGTCCGGCCGGACCGCGTCGGGGTGGCGGGCACCCCGGACGGCTTCGTCACCGCGCTGACGGTGCCCGGGGACCACGGCATCGACGTCCACCTGGTGCTCGGCGAGGAGCGGATGACACCGGGTCAGGTGCTGGCGGCCGGCGTCGGCGTGGTGGAACGCGGCCTGCCGCTCACCGGTGGCGGCGGGCTGCCGCACGGGCACGTGGGCCCCGGCCTGCACGTGGAGCAGCAGCCGGCCGCCGAGCCGGAACCGAGGACGCTGGACGTGACGACCGTGTCGTACGAGGTGCGGGCCGACCACGACCTGCTCGCCCGGCCCGCCCTGTTCGGCCTCGCGACCGCGATGGACACCCGGGGCGGCCACTTCCCGGGGGTGAGCCCCCACCCGCTGGCCGTCGGCGAGGCACGCCAGTCGGCGGTGGCCCAGTTCGGCGCGCTCGGTTTCCGGGCGGCGGCGGTCACGGCGGTCATGCCGGCACCGGGCGGCGGGGTCCCGTCGTACCGCTACGAGACGACGGTCGTCCGGGTCGCCTTCGACCGCCCCTTCGGCTTCCTCGCCACCGACCGCGAGTCCCGGCTGGTGCTGGTGGCGGGCTGGGTGACGGAACCGGCACCGTATGCGGCTCCGGGTTACGGACCGGCCGCGCGGTGACACCGGGGCGGCCCGGGCCACCTGGGTCGCTCCGTCCTCACGGGAGCTGCGGGCACAGCCCGGCGACGCCCTCCGCCAGCCCCGAGCGGACCTGACGGCCGAGGTCGTCCGCGAGGGTCTCGTACGCCCCCTCGGCGAGGCCGTCGGCGGCGAGGCGGGCGACCTCGGTCGGAGCCGTCTCGGCTCGGTGATGTCCCGTGTCATGTCGGTGTGCATGAAGCCGACGCGGGGTCCGGCCACCCGGACGCCAACCACGTCCAGCGCGTGGGCGCGCCCGCCGCGGTCAGCCGGCCCGCGTTCTGAGCAGACTGCTCACCAACTGCCGGGCGTAGGGGAATTCCAGCGCGTCCGGGCGGAAGAGAATGCGGTACATCATCGGGGCGACGACCTGGTCGATCACTGTCTCGGTGTCGGGTGCCGCCTGCCCCCGGGCCCGCGCGCGGGTGAGGATGACGTCGATCTGGTCGGCGGCGTAGGCCGAGCACTGCCCGGCGTTGGTGCCGTCCGGGTCTCCGAGCAGAGCGTCGCGGATGTAGGCGCGGCCCGGGGGGGAGGACATCTCCTCCAGGAACTCCTGCGCCCACGCGGTCAGGTCCGCGGAGAGGTCGCCGTGGTCCGTGGGGGGCGTATCCGGCCGCAAACGTTCCACCGCCACGTCGGAGAGCAGCTCCTGGAGATCGCCCCAGCGGCGGTACACGGTCGACGGGGTGACGCCCGCGCGCGCGGCGACGAGGGGCACGGTCAGCGCGTCCCGGCCCAGCTCGGCGGTGAGTTCGCGCACGGCCTGGTGCACCGATTGTTGGACCCGGGCGCTGCGCCCGCCGGGGCGCACCATCGGCTTGCGGCTCATGGAGCCCACCTTAAAGCAAACTCGTTGCGTCTAGCCGAGAGTCGTCGTAGCCTCACTAAAGCAAAGGAATTGCATTAGAGTTTTTCGATGTCCTGTGAGGGCCCGTCGAGGACCCGTAAGGAGGCCCCGTCATCGTGCCGGACAGCCCTGCGCGTCATGAACACCGCTGGAACCGCCTCACCGCTCCCGAGCTGCGGGAGCTCGCCGCCCGGGACGCGATCGTGCTGCTGCCGGTCGGTTCGACCGAGCAGCACGGCGCGCACCTGCCGACGGGGGTGGACGACTTCCTCGCCGCTGAGGTCTGCCGCCGCGCTGCCGCCCTGGCTGCCCCGCTGCCGGTGGTGGTGGCGCCATCCGTGTGGTGCGGACTGGCCGAGCATCACATGCCGTTCGGCGGCACCCTGACCCTGTCCCTGTCCACGCTGCACTCGCTGCTGCGGGACGTGTGCCGGTCGGTCCTGCGGGCCGGGTTCCGCCGCCTGCTGCTCGTCAACGGGCACGGAGGCAACGTCACCGCCCTCAACGCCCTCGTCGACGAACTGACCGCCGAGCTGTCCGCGTCTTTGGCCGTGACCAGCTACTTCACCGTCGGCCGGGAGGTCATCGCCGATGTTCTCCAGACGCAGGACCACCTCATGCACGCCTGCGAGGGGGAGACCTCGATGGCGCTCGCCGCCTTCCCGTCCCTGGTCCACGAGGACGAACTGCGCCAGGCGGTGGGACCGGCGATCTCCCTCCGATCGGAGGACGCCTCCCCTGTGTACCGGTCCGTGCCGTTCGACGCCATCACACCGAACGGCACCGCGGGCGACGCGCGCGGGGCCACCGCCGCCAAGGGGGAGCGCATGCTCGACGGCTGCGCGCGGGCACTGGCGGACCTGCTCCGCGCCGGTGGGTGGCCGGACGGCGACCGTCGCTGACCTGAGCACCGGGAAAGGCGTCGGCGGTGCCGCGGGCGATGCGGGCGCCGCCTGCCCTACCCCGCCGCGGAGAGCCGGGGCACGCCCCTGCGCCGCGGGCCCGGCGGCGCCCGTGCGTCATGCGAACGGTGCCGACTCCCGTGCCGGCACGACCGTTTCCCGTTCCGGCACGACCGTTTCCCGTTCCGGCACGACCGTTTCCCGTGCGGGTCCGACCGTTTCATAGGCGTGCCCCACCCGCAGCAGGACCGCCTCGGCGCGTGGCCGCCCGAGGAGCTGCATGCCGATCGGGAGTCCCTCCCGGTCCCGGCCGACCGGGAGGGACAGCGAGGGAACGCCGGTGATGTTGGCCGGGGCGGACAGGCGGACGTAGGCGTCGGAGACGCTCTCGACGGTTCCGTCCGGCCACGTGACCGACTCCTGGCCGGCCCGTACGGCGGTCAGCGGGACCGTGGGTGCGGCGATCACGTCGACGTCCGCCAGCATGCGCGCCCATTCCTGGCGCATCAGGGTGCGGGCCCGCTGGGCGCGCAGATAGTCCCCGGCGGACATCAGCTCGCCCGCCTCCAGCAGGATGCGCACGTCCGCTCCGTACAGCTCGGGGGTGGCCCGCAAGGATCGCTCGTGGTAGGCGGTGGCTTCGGGGACCATCAGGCCCCACTGAGTGGCCTGGATGTACCGCGTCATCGGGATCTCGACCTCGACCGGTCGGGCACCGAGCGCCTCCAGCTTTTCGACGGCCCGCCGTACTGCCCGTTCCACCTCCGGGTCGACGCGTTCGAAGTAGTGGTTCACGGGGACGCCCACCCGCAGGCCCGTCAGGTCGGCCTCGTCGGCCGGTCGGCGGTCGGGGCGGGCATCGGCTGCCGGGCCGGCCGGGTCGCGCGGGTCATGGCCGACGAGCGCGGCGAGGACCAGTCCGGCGTCCTCCACCGTGCGTGTGATCGGTCCGACGTGGTCCAGCGACCAGGCCAGCGAGGTCACCCCGAGCCGGGGGACCAGGCCGTAGGTCGGCTTCAGCCCGACGACCCCGTTGAGTGCGGAGGGCACCCGGATCGAGCCGCCGGTGTCGGTGCCCAGGGCGAAGGTCGCCGCCCCGGCCGCGACGGCGACGGCGGACCCGCCGCTGGAACCGCCGGCGACGCGGTCCGGGTCCCAGGCGTTGCGGGTCTGCGGGGTGGTCAGGCCGTACGCGAACTCGTGGGTCTGCGTCTTGCCGACCAACACCGCCCCCGCCGCCGTGAGCCGTGCCGCGACCGTGCTGTCGCGGTTCGCGCGGTGGCCGGCCCGGACCCGGGAACTGGCGGTGGTGGCGGTGCCGGCGACATCGATGAGGTCCTTCAGGCCCATCGGCACACCGTGCAGCGGACCGTGCGGGCGGCCTCCGGCCACGGCGCGCTCGGCGGCTCGGGCCGACTCGCGGGCCCGGTCGGCCGTGACGGTGACGTAAGCCGCGAGCTGCGGTTCGACTCTCTCCAGGCGCTCCAGCACCGAGTCGACCAGTTCCACGGGAGACAGCCGCCGCCGACGGATCTCCTCCGCGGCCCGGGCGAGAGACATCTCATACGGCTGCATCGAGGGGCTCCTCCTCGCCGTGGTGGACGCGGTGGGCGGCGGGCGGAACTTCGCCGAAGTCCAGCTCGCGCAGCACCGCCACCACCGAGTGGATGTACTGCGCGGTGGCCGCGACCGGGGCGTGCCGGTCGGGGGGCAACGACAGCCCGCAGCGGCCGGCCCAGCGGGCCGCCTCCCGCGGGGTGAGGTCTGGTGCAGACATGCGGCCTCCTTAAAAGCTAAGCACTTGCATTAGTGGACGGTAGAACTTACGGTGCCTTAAAGCAAATGAATGGCCTTAAGGGTCGGCGCGTCGGTCCGCACCGACCTGGAGAAGAGGAGCCATGCCCAGCGCCGCACCAGGCGCCCGCGCCCCGGTCTACCCGCGCTGTCAGGACCAGTTGGGCCTTTCCTCGCTGACCGTCACCGTCGCCGTCGCCGCCTACACCCTCGCGCTGCCGCTCACCCTGCTGACCGTCGGCGCTCTCCACTCTCCTGGCGCACCGAACGGCCGACTCGACCGCCACCGTGTACATGCCACTGGCCGTGCCGTTCGCCGCACAGACGGTGGCGGTCAGCTTCATGGTGGAGACCGCCGGAGACCGGCGCGGCGCTCGGCGCTCCCTGCGCCCGCACCTGTCCGTGCCGCTTGCCGCACGTCGATCCCTGCTGCGCACCGGGTCCGGTGTCATCGCCGTCCGGGCGCCGGGCGGCTCCTACTGCTCCCTCGGCCCGTCCCTCGCGCTCGCTGTGCGCCGTACGCCACTGCCGGCGGCGGGTTGCTGGTCTTCAGCGTGACCACCGCGGCGACGGCGACCGTACGGGTGCTGCGGCGCGCCCCGTCCTTGCCCCTGTCACAGCCGGCTGCTGCGCCGTCCTCCCCGCGGTCACGCTCATCTGGTCCGCGCCGCACGGCGGCGGTCCACCCGCCCCGACCTACGTCTACACCCTGGCCACCGCTCAGTCGGCCTTGACAGCTGCCCCGACCCTCACGGCGACCGGACGCACGCGGCCCGTTCGTCCGATCCGCACCGAAGGAGACATCCGCGCATGACGACCACCCCTGCCCCGCACCAGCCCCGTCCCCACTCCGCCTGGATGGTGGGCCGCATCACCGTGCACCGAGTCGACGAGACCGAACTGCCGCCCGCCACCGGTCCCTGGCTGCTGCCGGACGCCACCCCGGACGTCATCGCCCGCCAGAGCTGGCTCCATCCCGACTTCGCGGACGCCGAACACGTCGTCCGCGTCGACAGCCACAGCTTCGCGGTGGAGACCGGGGGCATGCGCGTCCTGGTCGACACCGGCATCGGCAACGGCAAGCCCCGGGCCAATCCCGCCTGGAACGATCTGCGCACCGACTACCTCGACCGTCTGGCCGCTGCCGGGTTCCCTCCCGACACCGTCGACCTGGTGATCCTCACCCACCTGCACACCGACCACGTCGGCTGGAACACCCGTGCGCACAACGGCACCTGGGTGCCCACGTTCCGCCACGCGCGTTACCTCACCTCCCGTGCCGAGCGCGAGTTCTGGGCCGGGTACGCCATGGACGAACCGCGTCGGCAGATGTTCCGGGACTCCGTCCTGCCGGTCGAGGACGCCGGGCTGCTCGACCTGGTCGACGTCCCCGAAGGAGGCACTGAAGTGGCCCCGGGCGTCCGGCTGTTGCCCACCCCCGGCCACACGCCCGGCCATGTCGCCGTCGAACTGACCGACGGCGCCGAGCGGGCGCTGATCACCGGCGACTGCGTGCACCACCCCGTACAGCTCGCCCACCCTGCCATCGGTAGCTGCGTCGACATCGACCCGGTGCTCGCCGAGACCACCCGCCGCACGCTGCTCAGCTCCCTCGCCGGCACCGACACCCTCGTCCTCGGCACCCACTTCCCGCCGCCGACCGCCGGCCGGGTCACCGCCCACGGTGACGCCTACCGGCTCGCGCCGGCACCTGCGCCGCACGGCTGAACCGAGACGGCCAAGACATGCTGTTGGGAGCTCATGACCCGGCCACTGCCCATAGAGTCCACGATGTGCGTGCACACCTGGCGGAGGTCGTGGAGCGCGCAGACCGCGACGACGTGCCCACGGTGATCACACGCCGAGGCAAGGAAGTCGCCGCCGTCGTCTCCATCGAGGTGCTGCGCAAGTACCAGGAGTGGAAAGAGCGCGAGATCAATCGCATCATTGAACCGGAATGTCTGCGGGCTGATCCTGACCTGCGACGGAGCCCCCCCAGGGTTGTGACCTGGGATTTCCCGGTTGACATGCGTTGGCTCCCGACGGCCGTTTACGGGTGTCCTGCGAACTGGACTGCGGACTGGGCGGGGGCTCCGAGGCGGCGAAATCCCTGGCACGCCGGCGGGGCCTGCAAGGAGACTGCGCAGGTGAGCGACTCCTACCCCTGTCCCCGCGGACTTCGCCAACGGCTGGACCCGGACGTAGCCACAGCTGCCTGACTGCCGGTACGTGAAGTCCGCGCACGCCATGTACCGGCCGCAAGTGCGGCACATGAAGAGGTAGCCGGTGAGCTGCAGTACAACATCCGACTCACTGCCGCGTGGGACGCAGCAATCCGACGCGAAGGCAGGTGAGCACCCGACTCCCCTTCGTAGCATCATCTGACCAGGCGTTAGCAGCCCACTCAGAGACTGGGAGATCGGACGAGGGATGACGAGCACGCCGAAACCAGCGCAGCCGATCAGCCCAGCCCCCTACGGAGCTCTGGCCGGCGCGCTTAAGTCGATCTTCTGGTACAAGCGTGACCTCGAACGATTCATCCGCTTGTGGGCCACGGACCACCCTTCACTGCTAGCCCACATGGACTTCAGCGGCTAAATGGGCCACCACAGATGAGTTCGTGGACCGGTTGATGGCAAATGAGCGCCAATACCGCGACCTTTCACTTCGGATGATGGCGGAGGTGTCTCAACTGACGAGCTTCCCTGCACTGAAACGGCACGAGAGCGCCGAATCGCTGATCGCCGAAGCAAGGGAAGCAGTCGACCATCTCGGGGGGTGGTGGACCGCCAGCGCGTTGACCACGACGGCTCGCTCACCTTCGACACGGACGACTACATCGTTGAAGCCAAGTGGTGGCAGGAGGCGATCCAGCCCCACCACCTCTACAGCTTCAATGAAAAGGTGAGGCGGAAGGGGAAAAATTCGCTTGGAATCTTTATCAGCATAAATGGATTCACTAGCGGAGCCCGAGAAGTCTACAGGGAGAGTACGCCATTCCTGACGATGGAGGGGCTCGATTTCTTCTACGTTCTCGACGGGCGCCTCACGCTCGACGAACTTTTGCGACGCAAGAAGCGTCACGCAAATGAGACCGGAAGCTGCTACTTTCCAGCCACGATGTTCCCGGGCGAATAGCCGAAACAGCCCGTCGCCGTCAAGCCGGAGTCGACGGAAGGCCCTGCACCCAAACTCAGGGTGCGCAACTAACGCCACCCGTTAAGTGACACCTGAGAACTGCCGTGCAGGTACTGATGGAGAGCACTGGCAGTTGTGTCGACAAAGGCGTCAGGGATGGCGTTGGCATCGACCCAGCGGACCTGGGAGTGCTTGCGAGGTTCGCGGTTTTCGGGTTCCCCAGTCCATTCGTGGGCGGCGAAGACGACGGTGAGGAAGCCGTTGGGGGCTTCGACGCCCCAGGCCCCGTGGATGATGTGGGCGACCTTGAGGGACTCGGGCTTCACAGTGAGGCCGGTCTCCTCGTAGAGCTCGCGGACCGCGGTTTCGGTGATGGGCTCGCCCGGCTCGCTCTTGCCGACGGGGAGGTCCCACATTCCCTGGGCGAACTTCGCGTTCTCGCTGCGTTGGAGAAGGACCACGCGGTTGGCGGCCTTGTCGTGGACGATGACGGCGGCGACCAGCAGGGTCATGGATTCGAGCGCCGGCTTCAGGGCCTTGGGCAGGTCGTCGGTCTGCTGGGTCACGGTATTCCCTTCGTCGGGCAGGTTGTTGGGCATGTTAGGCGAGTGCCTCGCGGGCGCGGCGGGCGAGATCGGCGGCGCCGTGTACCTTGCGCCTCTGGTAGATCGCCAGGGTGGAACGGATCGAGGTGATCGCCTTGCGGGTGCGGTCGGAGGTCATGCCCTCCATGAGGACCAGGGCCTGGGTCCAGGCCGCGACGGCCTCGTCGGCGCGGGCCTGAGCGGCGAGGCTGTCGCCGAGGTCGGCGTGGGTGAGGGCGTGGACGCGCTTGTACTTCACAGGGTCCCAGCGGGTGAGGGCGTCCCGGTGCTGCTGCTCGGTGCCAATGTGGTCTGCGAGGTCGGTCAGGGTGCGGGCGGTGTGGCTGGCTACGGTGCCGGCGGCGGGGCCGCTTACGCGGGAGTAGCTGGGTTGGGGGCCGTCGTCCCGAAGGAGGGCGTCCTCGGCGGCGAGTAGGGCGCGCGCGGCCAAGGGGTTCTCGTTGACCGCGGCGTAGGCGCGGGCGTGCGTGATGTGGAGGAGCGCTTCGGTCTGGCCGTCGACGTGGCCGAGACCTGTGCGGAGGGCGCCTTCGACGAGGTCGACGCAGTGGTGGGGCTGCTTGAGGCTCAGGGCTTGGTGGGCGAGGGCGCGCATCATCCAGGCGGCGTGGCCGTGGGGGTCGGCTTCGCAGGCGAGCTTGTAGCCGACCTGGTAGTAGCGCTGGGCGGCGCCTTCCTGGCCGAGGTCGTGGTGCTTCCACCCTGCGAGGTAGGCGAGTTCGGCGACGGCGCCAAAGGCGGCCCGGCGTAAGGCTTCGCTGGGGAAGCGTCCGCGCAGCATGGGGGCGGCTGTGTCGGCGAGGTACGCGGTGACGGTGGTCAGTCCATGCCCGCCGCCGAGGCGCTCGTCGGCCGCGCTGAAGGCAGCCGTGATCTGCCGTACGACGTCCACGTCCTCCGTGCCGACCAGGGACGTGCCGGTGCGGGCGCGGAGCATGCGGGTGGTGGCTTCGTGGTCGTATCCGAGCGGCATGGCGACGCCGGCGGTGGTGAAGGCCGCGATGGCGAGGCAGCGGCGGCGCTCGACGTCGGCGCGGCCCAGGCCGGTGGCGGCGAGGACGGGGTCGGATTCCGCCGGCTCTTCATCGCCACCGGCCTGGAGGTCGATCTCGGTCTGGGTGACCGTGCGCCCCGCTCGGCGGGACAGCGCCTCGGCTAGGTACTGCCCTACCCGGCCGGACGGGGCGCGGGTGCCGTTCACCCAGTGCGAGATGGCCGACTTGTTGGTCTGGAGGATCTCGCCGTTCTCGGCGGCGATGCGCCGCACGTCTCTGGCGAGGGCCTCGTAGGTGCAGCCGACCGCCGCGATGACTTCACGCAGACGGGAGTTGGGTTCTCTCTGCGCCGCCACGATCGCCTCCGCCCTGAGGCTGTAAACCGCGTATACCGCTTCAACTTCCTTCCACCGTACCCACTCAGCGTGACCACCAGTTCACTTATCAGCAGCCGCCCGGAACGGCGCGACCGTGATCCAGGCTCCCCCTTGGTCCGGGCGGCACCCCGAAGTTCCGTACGCCCACACCAGGCTCGGGCATTCCTGTGCCCGAACCTGGCCGATCAGAGACGGAGACACGGTGACCACCATCGACACCACGGCCATCACGGTCGAACTGTCCGAGGCGTTCGACCCGCGCTGGAGCCGCCTGCCCGGCATCCAGGTTGACGGCCGGCACATCACCATCGACCCGGCCGAGTACTTCTTCCGCTTCGAGTCGAACACCTGGCTCGTCGCCGACTGGGAGCTGGTCAAGTCACAGCTCCTCGGTGCGGACGAGACGACCGAGAGCGCGGTCGAGCAGCTCGCGCTCGACTTCATCAAGAACCACGGTGAGTCCACCTCCGACGCGGCCCGCGTCCTGGCCACCGCGTACGAGGTGTACGCGTACCTCTTCCGCGACGAGCACCTGGCCAGCCTCGGCCTGCCGCAGATCACCGCCGATCATCTGCGGATGCTTCGCGAGGCGGCCACGCTTATGGCGCTCAACAAGGTGGAGCTGGACGGGCACATCTCCAACGTCGGCCCGTGCTGGTTCTTCCCCGCCGCCACCTCCGTCGTCTTCGACCTGGACGACGAGGTGGGCGGGATGCTCGACGAGGTCTACCACGGCGGCTGGTTCAACGAGCACCGCCGCATCGAGTCCATCAAAGCCCACGCCGCCCTCGGCGGCCGGCTCGTGCACGGCTGCCAGTCCGTGCCGGACCAGTCCGGCGGCGTGGTCGCACCCTACGGTGCCTCGATGGCGAACTTCCGCGACGACCTCGCCGCGTTCAAGGCGGGCTGGATCGAGCAGGTCTACGCCCACCGCGTGAAGGCCGCCGCGTAACCCCACCCGATCAGGCTCCGGGGCGGGCCGGCACCCCTCGCCCGCCCCGGACGCCACCACCCCCGGAGCCCTCCCGTGACCACGAACCCCAGCGCCGAACTCCTCGACAACCTGCTCACCGCGACCGGCCAGACCACCGCCGTACGGGAGGAGGTACGCGTGTGGTCCATGTCCGGAGTCGAGCGCGTCACCTTCCCCCACGGTGCCACCGCCATCTTCAAGTACGCCAAGAAGCCCTTCGACAGCGAGGACCAGGTCCTCCGCCTGGCCCACACCCTCGGCGTACCCGTCCCCCAGGTCCACGCCTCCGCCGTCCTGGACGGCTGGCTCGGCATGCTCATGGAGGACCTCGGACCGTCCGTCCGCGATGCCGACGACCTCGACGGCGTCGCCGCAGCCGTGATCCTGCACGGCACCCGTACGGCTCCGCCCTTGCCCGTCCTCGACCAGGAGCGGCTGCGCACGCTGCCGGCCCGGGCGCTGGAGCACCTCGAACGGCTGCGCAAGGCCGAGCGGTGGCAGGACGCCGACGACGTTGAGGACGCGCTCGACCGTATCGCCCAGGCTGCCGAGGTCCGCTCGGCCGGGGCGATGACGGCGCCCTTCGGCTGGGTGCACTCCGAGTTCCACCCCACGAGCCTGCACATCGGCGAGCGAGGCTGGCGGCTGCTCGACTTCGCTCGTGCCTTCACCGGTCCCGGCCTGCTCGACCTCGCCAGCTGGCACGGCACCGTCGAGCCCCCGCACCCCGTGCGCCTGCGCGTCTTCCTGGAGCAGTACGTCACCGCCGGCGGCACCCCCGACGTCCTCGCGCCACGCGGCGGGCTCACCGCCGAGAACTGGGCCCTGGCCTGGCACCGCATGTGGGCCGTCGAGTGGTTCATGGAGCAGTCCATCCGCTGGATCAACGACCCGGCCACCGACCCCGCGTACATCAAGGCCGTCCGCCGACATCTCACCGATGTCCTCCACCTCCTGGAGATCTGACGTGCTCGCCCAGGCATCCCCCTGGCACGCCCACGCCGTCCAGCGCACCGCCGCCGGACTCGCCGAACCTCTGGCCGTACCGGCCCGGATGGAATGGACCACGAGGCCGGGCCAAGGGCCCGGGGCCGCGATCCTTGGCCCCGACCTACGCGGCAAGCGGCTCCTGGAACTCGGCTGCGGCCCCGGCCACAACGCCGCCCACCTCGCCACCCGCCACGGCGTCCATGTCACCGGCGTCGACCTGGTCGGCCTCCAGGTCCGCCGCGCCCGCTCCCACTACGGGCGGCTGAACAACCTCACCTTCGTCGCCGGCCACGCCCTGCACTACCTGCACGCCTCCGACGAGCAGTTCGACGCGATCTATTCAGTCTTCGGGGCCGTCGGGCTTGTCGCGCCCGAGCTCCTGTTCCCGGCCATCGCCCAGCGCCTCATGCCCGGCCGGGTGCTCGCCTTCTCCGTCCCCCACCCGCAGCGTGGCGGCCGAAGCCCCTCGGGCGACGACCGGCCTCGTCGCGACCACGTCACTCTTCCCGATCGCTCCCGCCTACCGATCGCCCGCTGGGAGTACTCCACGGACCGGTGGGAGAAGCACCTCAGCCAGGCGGGCTTCTGGCTCACCTCAGCCCAGGAGTTCCACGACCCCCGCATGGGCCACTGGCCCACCACCCTGCTGATCCGCGCCCGCAAGCTCTGACCAGTCATTCGCCCCGGCTTCCCTTGGAGGAACCGATGCGCCCGCCCTACCTGCTCCTCGACATCGACGGCGTCCTCATACCCTTCCCCGACGAGCACGGGTCGACCCCAGACACACACGACCGTCACGACGTCGTGCCCGCCGGTCGCAGCGCCGACAACCCGGTCACCGTCTGGCTCAACCCCGACCATGGCCGCCTTCTCATGGATGTCATCCGCACCGGCTTGGTCACCCCGGCCTGGTGCACCAGTTGGCGCCAGGACGCCACCACCCTCATCGGGCCCCTTCTGGGCCTCCCGACGCTGCCGTACGTCGATCTCCCGCGTCCGCAGATCACCACCAGCCACCCCAACGGCTACCTCTGGAAGCGCGACCACGTCGACGCATGGCTCGGCGACGCCCCCACCGTCTGGATCGACGACGACTTCACCACCCTCGACCACGCCTGGGCGGCGCAGCGCACCGCCTGCGGAACGGCGACCCTCCTCGTACAGCCCGACGCACACCTCGGGCTTCAGGCCGAGCACCTGACCGAGGTGACGAAGTGGGCCGCGCAGCTACCCACAGTCCGCGCCGCCTGACGACTGATGCCCTCGCTGCCACGAGCAGCGAGGGCATCAGGGTGTGCTGTGTGGACCGACTACCTGGGTGCGGGTAGAAGTTGAGACTCAACTCAGGAGGGTCTTGAGGATCAGAGACAGCAGCCGCATGGCGGTGGATACGATGAAGGCCCACCTGCGGGACTTCCCCGCCGATGGGCCCGAGAGCTGGATCTTCACGGCGCCCCAAGGCAGACCCGTGGTCTACACGCACTTCATGGACGGGTCCTGGCGGCCCGCCTGCGCGAAGGCCGGCATACCGAAGGGCACCGGACCCCACGCCCTCCGGCATCACTAAGCCGGCTTGCTGATCAAACACGGCTAGTCCGTGAAGACGGTCTCCGAGCGCCTCGGCCACACCAATGCGGCCATGACGCTGAACATCTACATTCACCTGTGGCCCGACTCTGAGGAGCGGACCCGGGCCGCCGTCGACAAGGCGTACGCGGACCAGTCTGCCGACGCCCAGCCACAGGTCGACGAGCGGCGTAGCCGCTCCCCCGCGCGCTGACCGAAGTCAGCACGCTGCGGACTCTGTGCGGACCGCAAAGGCCGCCCGACCCGCTCCGTCGCAGGTCAGACGGCCTTTCACCGAACGTATTAGACGTTGAACCGGAACTCCACCACGTCCCCGTCCTGCATGACGTAGTCCTTGCCCTCCATGCGGGCCTTGCCCTTGGCGCGGGCCTCGGTGACCGAGCCGGTTTCGACGAGGTCGTCGAAGGAGATCACCTCGGCCTTGATGAAGCCCTTCTGGAAGTCGGTGTGGATCACGCCGGCGGCCTCCGGGGCGGTGGCCCCCTTCTTGATCGTCCAGGCGCGGGACTCCTTGGGGCCGGCCGTCAGGTAGGTCTGGAGGCCGAGGGTGGCGAAGCCGACGCGGGCGAGGGTGGCGAGGCCGGGCTCTTCCTGGCCGACGGACTGGAGGAGTTCGAGGGCCTCGTCCTCGTCCAGCTCGGCGAGGTCCGCCTCCAGCTTGGCGTTCAGGAAGATCGCCTCGGCCGGGGCGACCAGGGCGCGCTGGTCGTTCTTGAATTCCTCGTCGACCAGTTCGTCCTCGTCCACGTTGAAGACGTAGAGGAACGGCTTGGCGGTGAGCAGGTGCAGGTCGTGGAGGGGTTCCGCGCGCTCGCTGCCCTGGACGATGCCGTGCGCGAAGAGCGTGTCGCCCTTCTCCAGGATCTCCTTGGCCTCCTCGACCGCCTTGACCTTGGGCGCGATGTCCTTCTTGATCCGCGACTCCTTCTGGAGGCGGGGCAGGACCTTCTCGATGGTCTGGAGGTCGGCGAGGATCAGCTCGGTGTTGATCGTCTCGATGTCGTCCTTCGGCGAGACCTTGCCGTCGACGTGGACGACGTTCTCGTCCTTGAAGGCGCGGATGACCTGGCAGACCGCGTCCGACTCGCGGATGTTCGCGAGGAACTTGTTGCCGAGGCCCTCGCCCTCGGAGGCACCGCGCACGATGCCGGCGATGTCGACGAAGTCGACCGTGGCCGGAAGGATGCGCTCCGACTTGAAGATCGAGGCCAGCTGCGCGAGGCGGGCGTCGGGCACGCCGACGACGCCGACGTTCGGCTCGATCGTGGCGAACGGGTAGTTGGCCGCGAGCACGTCGTTCTTGGTCAGGGCGTTGAACAGGGTCGACTTGCCGACGTTGGGCAGGCCGACGATTCCGATCGTGAGCGACACGTTGCGACTTCCCGTTGATGAGTGGGCCAGGGGCTGCCAGGCCAGAGACCGACACTGGCCGATCCACCAGTTTACGGCGTCCCGGGCGCCCGGCTCGCGGGAGCGTGGGACGGCCGGCCGAGCGTTCCCCGTCGGCGTGTCTGAGGGCTGATTGGGCACATAAACAGACCTAAGTTGGTCCAATGGAGCAACGCAGGACGCGACATCCGAACAACGGACCGCGACGTGGCGCACAGCCGCCCGCCCCGCTGCCACCGCAGGCCCGGCGCGGGCCGGCCGGTGAGCGCGGGCCCACGCCGGGGGCCGCCCGCGCGGCGCGGACACGCCGTACGGTGCGGCCCGCCCGGCCGGCGGGAGCGGGCGGCCGCCCGGCCGACATGAAGCTCACCGGGCTCGGCAGCGGGCTGTTCTGCATCGTGGCGATGTTCCTGCTGGGCTATCTGGACCAGTTGCTCTTCGGGGCCTCCGGCACGGTGTACGGGCTGCTGTTCCTGCCGGTGTGCCTGCTCACGGCCCTGTGGGTGCGGGACGGGGACGTGCTGAGCGCCCCGGTGGTCGCGCCGATCGCGTTCACGGTGGGACTGCTGCCCGTCGCCGACGGCACCGGAGGGCTCGCCGGCCGGCTGATGGGGCTGTTCACCGGGCTGGCCACGCAGGCGGGCTGGCTGTACGCGGGGACGCTCGCCGCCGGCGTGACCGTGCTCGTACGCCGGATGCGGTGGGCGGGACAGCGCCGGCGACAGAGTTGAGCGGCCGGGCCGCCCGGGAGTGGATTCCGGGCGGCCCGAACGGCTACGCCTGCTGGGCCGCTCTCATCGCCGCTCCCACGATCCCCGCGTTGTTCTGGAGCTGCGCGGGGACGATCTCCGCCTTGACGCCCTCGATCAGGTGCAGGAACTTGTGCGCCTTGCGGCTGACCCCGCCACCGATGACGAACAGCTCCGGCGAGAACAGCATCTCCACGTGCGCCAGGTACTGCTGCACGCGCTGCGCCCACTGCTCCCAGCTGAGGTCGTGGTCCTCCTTGGCCTTGCTGGAGGCCCGCTTCTCGGCGTCGTGGCCGTGCAGCTCCAGGTGGCCAAGCTCGGTGTTCGGGACGAGGACGCCGTCCACGAAGAGGGCGCTGCCGATGCCGGTGCCGAAGGTGAGCAGGATGACCGTGCCCCGGCGGCCCTGCCCGGCGCCGAACTGCATCTCGGCGACGCCCGCCGCGTCCGCGTCGTTGACCACGGTCACCGGGAGGCCGCCGAGTCTGCCGCCGAACAACGCGCGCGCGTCCGTGTCGATCCAGCTCTTGTCGACGTTCGCCGCCGTACGGACCGTGGCGCCGCCGGTGACCACCCCCGGAAAGGTCAGGCCGACCGGGCCGGTCCAGCCGAAGTGGTCGATGACCTGCTTGACTCCGTCGGCCACGCCGTCGGGTGTCGCCGGATGCGGGGTGAGCACCTTGCAGCGCTCCTGGACCAGGTCGCCCCGGTCCAGATCCACAGGGGCGCCCTTGATGCCGGATCCGCCGATGTCCACGCCGAAGATCTGCATGGCTCCACGTTACGACGGACGACTGACAGTCATGCCCCCGGTGTACCGGTCCCGCCGCGCTCGGCGGCCAGCGTGGCCGCCTCCTCGCGCAGGTCACGGCGGAGTTCCTTGGGCAGCGAGAAGGTGATCGACTCCTCGGCGGCCTTGACGATCTCCACGTCGGCGTAGCCGCGCTCGGCGAGCCACTCCAGGACCTGCTCGACGAGGACCTCCGGGACGGAGGCGCCGGAGGTGACACCGACCGTGCGGACGCCCTCCAGCCAGGCCTCGTCGATCTCGCTGGCGAAGTCCACCAGGTAGGCCTCGCGGGCACCGGCCAGCTTGGCGACCTCGACCAGCCGCTTGGAGTTGGAGGAGTTGCGCGAGCCGACGACGATGACCAGCTCGGCCTCGGCGCCCATCTGCTTCACGGCGAGCTGACGGTTCTGCGTGGCGTAGCAGATGTCGTCGCTGGGCGGGGAGACCAGGCCCGGGAACTTGGCCGTCAGGGCGTCGACGGTCTCCATGGTCTCGTCGACGGAGAGGGTGGTCTGGGAGAGCCAGACGACCTTGGAGGGGTCGCGGACCTCGACCTTGGCGACGTCCTCGGGGCCGTCGACCAGCTGGATGTGGTCGGGGGCCTCGCCGGAGGTGCCGATGACCTCCTCGTGGCCCTCGTGCCCGATCAGGAGGATGTCGTAGTCGTCGTTGGCGTAGCGGACGGCTTCCTTGTGGACCTTGGTGACCAGGGGGCAGGTGGCGTCGATCGTGGCGAGCCGGCCCTGCCGGGCCTCGTCGTGCACGGCCGGGGCGACTCCGTGCGCCGAGAACATCACGATGTTGCCCGGCGGCACCTCGTCCGTTCGCTCGACGAAGACGGCGCCCTTCCTCTCCAGGGTCTGCACGACGTACTTGTTGTGGACGATCTCGTGCCGGACGTAGATCGGGGCCCCGTACTGCTCCAGGGCCTTCTCGACGGCGATCACGGCGCGGTCCACACCGGCGCAGTAGCCACGGGGGGCGGCGAGCAGGACACGGCGGCCAGGCGAAGCGGTCATGCGCCCCATCGTAAGGCCGCGTCCGGCGGCCCGGAGATCACGCGCCCGGGGCCGCACGGGGAGAACCGGCGACCGGCACCGGCCGGTGGGCGGGAAACCCCGTCGTCTACGGGCGTCGGCGGGGTCGTCATCTTCACCGGTGTCGTCAGCGTTATCGAGGTCGTCAGCGTCGGTGGGCTCACCGGCGTCATCTGGCTTGTCGGCGTCCTCGGGGTCGTCGGGGTTGTCGGTACCGACCGTTACGCTCGGGCGCATGGCTGTGAACACGTCCCCCGAGGCCCCGCTCCCCGTCGGCGCGGTGTCCCGCATGATCGGGGGCTGGATCGACCGGCTGGGCGCCGTGTGGGTCGAGGGACAGATCACCCAGCTGTCGCGCCGCCCGGGCGCCGGCGTCGTGTTCCTCACCCTGCGCGACCCCTCGCACGACATCTCCGTCGGCGTGACCTGCTACCGCCAGGTGTTCGACGCGGTCGCGGACGTCGTCGGCGAGGGCGCCCGCGTCGTCGTACTGGCGAAACCCGAGTGGTACGCCCCCCGGGGCCAGCTGTCCCTGCGCGCCGCCGAGATAAGACCCGTGGGCGTCGGTGAGCTGCTGGCCCGGCTGGAGCAGCTGAAGAAGGCGCTCGCGGCCGAGGGCCTGTTCGCGCCGGAGCGGAAGAAGCCGCTGCCGTTCCTGCCGCAGCTGATCGGGCTGGTGTGCGGGCGGGCCTCGGCCGCGGAGCGGGACGTGCTGGAGAACGCCCGGCACCGCTGGCCCGCCGTCCGCTTCGAGGTGCGCAACGTCCCCGTGCAGGGCGTGCACGCCGTCCCGCAGGTCGTCCAGGCCGTCAAGGAACTGGACGCGGTCGACGAGGTGGACGTCATCATCGTCGCCCGGGGCGGGGGCAGCGTGGAGGACCTGCTGCCGTTCTCCGACGAGCAGCTCGTGCGGGCGGTGGCCGGGTGCCGTACGCCGGTCGTGTCCGCGATCGGGCACGAGCCGGACAACCCGCTCCTGGACCACGTCGCCGACCTGCGTGCCTCGACGCCGACCGACGCGGCCAAGAAGGTCGTACCGGACGTGGGCGAGGAGCTGGAGCGGGTACGGATGCTGCGGGACCGGGCGCGGCGCTGCGTGAACGCGTCCGTGGAGCGGGAGGAGCGGGGGCTGGCGCACGCGCTGGCGCGGCCTTCGATGGAGGATCCGCACCGCATGATCGACGAGCGCGCGGACCAGGTCGGCTCGCTGGTCGACCGTAGCCGGCGGACCGTGGGGCACCTGCTGGACCGCGCGGACTCGGAGCTGACGCACACGCACGCGCGCGTGGTGGCCCTCTCCCCCGCGGCGACGCTCCAGCGCGGTTACGCGGTGCTCCAGCGGGCCGACGGGCATGTGGTGCGGGACGCGGAAGAAGTGGCGGAGGGCGAGACGCTGCGTGCTCGCGTCGCCGACGGTGAATTCACGGTGAAGGTGGGCGGATGACGGGCAAGGTGGACGAGGTGCTCTCGTACGAGCAGGCGCGCGACGAGCTGGTCGAGGTCGTACGGCGGCTGGAGGCGGGCGGTACGACGCTGGAGGAGTCCCTGGCGCTGTGGGAGCGCGGCGAGGAGCTGGCCAGGGTGTGCCGGCGCTGGCTGGAGGGGGCCCGGGCCCGGCTGGACGCGGCGCTGGCCGAGGAGGAGGACGCGGAGGGGGCCGCGGAGGGCGGGGAGCGGGCCAGGTGATCTGAGGGGGGCTGTGAGGCGGGTCACCACGTCCTGATTTTTGTTGAAGATTAAACCTCAACTGTCGTAGGGTCGGGATGTCAGCCGGTCCGGACCCCGGACCGTCGCACACCCGAGGAAGGCACGCATGTCTCTCGTTCTTGACCCCGCCGCCCAGGACCTGCTGTTCCGCGAGGCCCGCACCGCGAACACCTTCACCGACGAGCCGGTGACCGACGAGCAGGTCCAGGCGATCTACGACCTGGTCAAGTACGGCCCCACCGCCTTCAACCAGACCCCGCTGCGCATCACCCTGGTCCGCTCCGCCGAGGCCCGCGAGCGCCTGCTGCCGCACATGGCCGAGGGCAACCGGCCCAAGACCGCCACGGCCCCGCTGGTCGCGATCCTCTCCGCGGACAACGAGTTCCACGAGGAGCTGCCGGCCCTCTTCCCCGCCTTCCCGCAGGCCAAGGACCTCTTCTTCGCCGAGCGTCCGGCCCGCGAGAGCGCCGCCGCGTTCAACGCCGCGTTGCAGGCCGCCTACTTCGTCGTCGGCGTCCGCGCCGCCGGCCTGGCTGCCGGCCCGATGACCGGCTTCGACTTCGAGGGCGTCCGCAAGGAGTTCCTGGACGACGACCACACCCCGCTGATGATCGTCAACATCGGCCGGCCCGGCCCGGACGCCTGGTACCCGCGTTCGCCGCGCCTGGCGTACGAGGACGTCGTCACGACCGTCTGAGCGGCCCGCACGCACGAAGAGGCCCCCGGCAAGCGCCGGGGGCCTCTTCGTGCGTGCGGTGACGGTCACTCCATCCGCAGCGCCGCCGCCATCGCCGTCAGTTCCTTGAACGAGGCGGTACCGGACACCACCGTCGTGGAGCCGGGGGTGCCCTGGAGCACGAGGGCGTCGTAGCGGCCGCCGGTGTAACGGGTCCAGGTACGGCCGCCGGCCGTCTCCGTCCGCCGCGTCGCCGACGCGCCCTGGCTGGCCTGCTCGATGAACTCGGCGGGCTTCTGCGCGGACGCCTGCTCGACCTGCGCGTACTGGCCGTCCGGGGTCTGGAAGCCGAGGTGCCAGTGGTCGGATTCCTGGCCCTGGAAGCGCACGGAGGTCGCCTTCCAGGTGTCCGGCAGGCCCTCGGGGGCAGCCACCGGATAGCTCACCGCGCGCCGGGCCGTGATCAGCTCGACCCGGTAGTCGACCCGCTTGAGGTCGGGAGAGTGATCGTTGTGCGGGATGGCGAGGAAGTAGACGACCGCCGCCGCGATACCGATCAGGGCCAGGGAGATGATCATGTCCCGGGCCGTCTTCTGCTTGCCGTTCGAACCTGCCACGCCCACTATCGTCGCAGGTGCCCCAAGCGCTCATACGTGGGGTCCCCTGCTCATTTTGTCTGGTCGGCGATAGAGTCAGTGTCCAATACCCTCATCCGGCCGTCGTCGTATCAGAAAGGTGCGCTCCGATGACCGAAAATCATCAATTGCCGTCCGAACTCGATGTTCCTTCGGAGGCTCCCGACCGCAACCTCGCCCTGGAACTCGTCAGGGTGACCGAAGCCGCCGCGATGGCGGCGGGCCGCTGGGTGGGGCGCGGTGACAAGAACGGCGCCGACGGCGCCGCGGTGCGCGCCATGCGGACCCTCGTCTCCACCGTGTCGATGAACGGCGTCGTCGTCATCGGCGAGGGGGAGAAGGACGAGGCCCCGATGCTCTTCAACGGGGAGCACGTGGGTGACGGCACCGGCCCCGAGGTCGACATCGCCGTCGACCCGATCGACGGCACCACGCTGACGGCCAAGGGCATGCCGAACGCGATCGCCGTCCTCGCCGCCGCCGAGCGCGGCGCCATGTTCGACCCGTCCGCCGTGTTCTACATGGACAAGCTGGTCACCGGCCCCGAAGCGGCGGACTTCGTCGACATCGACGCGCCCGTGGGCGTGAACATCCGGCGGATCGCCAAGGCCAAGCGCTCCGCGCCGGAGGACGTCACCGTCGTCATCCTGGACCGGCCGCGGCACGAGGGCCTGATCCGGGAGGTCCGGGAGGCCGGCGCCCGTATCAAGCTCATCTCCGACGGTGATGTCGCCGGCTCGGTGTACGCGCTGCGCGAGGGCACCGGCGTCGACCTGCTGCTCGGCATCGGCGGCACCCCCGAGGGCATCATCTCGGCCTGCGCCGTGAAGTGCCTGGGCGGGACGATCCAGGGCAAGCTGTGGCCCAAGGACGACGAGGAGCGGCAGCGGGCCATCGACGCCGGGCACGACCTCGACCGGGTGCTGACGACCGACGACCTGGTCTCCGGGGAGAACGTCTTCTTCGTGGCGACCGGCATCACCGACGGTGAGCTGCTGCGGGGCGTGCGGTACCGCTCGGAGACCGCGCTGACCGAGTCGATCGTCATGCGGTCGAAGTCCGGGACGGTGCGCCGGATCGACTCCGAGCACCGGCTGCGCAAGCTCCGGGCCTACAGCGCGATCGACTTCGACCGGGCTAAGTAGAGCCCGGGCCGGACACCGCCCCCCCGGCCGGGAACAGCATCCGTCCGGCGGGGCCGCGTGTCAGGCGGCAGCCCCGCGCCCCGGCCGGATCAGCCGCGCCTGGCCGGAGTGGCCACGCCTGGCCGGAGTGGCCACGCCGGGTCGAAGTGGCCGCGCCAAGTCGGAGTGGCTACGCCGGGGCTGGAGTGGCCGCGCACCGGCCGGAGGCTGCGGGCGCGGATGCGGTGCGGATGCAGATGCGGATGCGGCCCAGGCAGTCGCTCCCCGGCCGACGCGTGCGGGCGTCGGCCGGCAGGCGCGGTCCGGCAAGTGTGGCCCGCCCATCGGCCTGACTGCGGCCAAGCCCCGACCGCCTACCGGCGCAGCCCCGAGTGGCCGCACTGGGCCGAAGTCACCGCGCGCCAGCGAAGGGTGTGGCCGCGCGCCGGCCGAAAGGTATGGGCGCCAGCCGGTCAAGCCACGCCCCCCGGCCGCCGCGTGCGGCCCGGTGGGTGTCGGCCGCCCGTCGCCTGGTTACGGCCACTCGCCGACCGCGCGTCGGCGCAGCCCACCGCACGACCGCGTACTCGGGATCTCCCCGCCGCCCAGCCGTGCCCCGACCGGCGGGACCGCACACCGGGCGGAACGGCGACGTACACACCCCGCTCCGCACCCTGCCGCCTGCCGGCACAGCACAACCAGGGCCCACGCCTCAGCGTGACGCACACCGCCGCACCGCCCAGCCACCCACCCACCGCACCCGCCCCGCCCCGCCCCGAAGTCGGCCCGGTCGCGTGGGCCAACGACAAGGCGCCCCCTGGGTGGAGGGGGCGCCCCTGGGGGTGGCGGTCAGCCCGCTATGCGGTTGGGGGCGGGGCGGGCCGTCTTCTTGAGGTCCATCTCGCGGCGGCGGCGCCGGGCGAGGACCACGCGGCGTTCGGCCGCCGTGAGGCCGCCCCAGACGCCGTAGGGCTCGGGCTGGAGGAGTGCGTGTTCACGGCACTCGACCATGACCGGGCAGCGGGAGCAGACGCGCTTGGCCGCGTCCTCGCGGGAGAGCCGGGCGGCGGTCGGCTCCTTCGACGGGGCGAAGAACAGGCCGGCCTCGTCGCGCCGGCACACCGCCTCGGTGTGCCAGGCGGCGTCTTGGTCCCTGTCCCGCGCCGGCAGCCGCTGCGCAGGAACGGCAGCTACTTGCAGAGACGAATGCGGCGGTTGCAGCACGGTCTACTCCTGACGACGGCTTCGCGAGCGAGAGACGATGCAGCAAGGCCTACCCGCTGTGCGCGCGCCTATGCACAGAGTTTCCGACCGCGGGCGCGTGGCGTCTGCTTCGCGCCCCCCCGGGTCAATGCCCCAGGTGCTTGCGGAGCTTGCGGTCGACCTTGTCCTGGACGCGCTCCAGGATGTCCGCGACCCGCCTGCCCCGCCGGGGCCGCGCCTCCACGTTGCCGAGGACGGCCCAGCCGTCGACGTAGACCACCGGCGCCCGGGAGTCGGCCGAGTCGAGCGGGCTCACCTCGAAGTTACCGAGGACGCCGCCCCCGGTGCCGCGCAGCGAGACGTTCTCCGGGACGCGGATCTGGACGTCGCCGAAGACGGCTACCGCCTTGATCACCACCTGCTGGTACTCGAAGATCGCCTCGCTGAGGTCGATCTCGACGCTCCCGAAGACCGCGTACGCGTGCAGCCGGCGCCCCGCGCGCCAGCGCCCCCGGCGCATGGCGCTGCTGAACACCGCCACCACGCTGGCGTCGGCCTCCTCCGGTATCGCGCCCGGCCCGGGGCGGGGCGCGGGGGCGTAGGCGAGGGCGGCGAGCCGCTCGTGGCCGGCGGGCAGGTCCCGGACGAAGACCTCCAGCTCACCCACCGTCTTGGCGTGCAGCACGCCGTCCACGCGTTCGGCGTGCTCGTCGGCGGTCAGCCGGCCCTCCGCGAGGCCCTCGCGGAGGATGTCGGCGATGCGGTCACGGTCGGCGTCCGAGGCGCGCAGTTCGGCGACGCGCGGCGCGGTGTCCCGGGGCTGAGCCTGCTTGTGAAGGTCCACGGCGGCAGCGTACCGAAACGCGATAGATCGCGACCAGGGGTGTGGACAACCCCGGTGTGTCACGACCGCGCCGTACGCCACCGCGGCTGAGCGTTACGTCACAGCCGCTGAGCCTCACCTCACAGGTTCCGTGCCGACGGCAGGTTCTAGGCTGGTGAGGCCCGCCAGCGTCGGCGGGCGGCCGTCCGTCAGAGTGAGGAATGGGCTGAGAGATGCCTGAGTTCGCGTACACCGATCTGCTCCCGCAAGGAGAGGACACCACTCCGTACCGGCTGGTGACGTCCGAGGGCGTCTCCACGGTGGAGGGGCCCGACGGGCGGACGTTCCTCAAGGTGGAGCCGCAGGCGCTGCGCAAGCTGGCCGAGGAGGCGATCCACGACATCCAGCACTACCTGCGCCCGGCCCACCTCGCGCAGCTGCGCCGCATCATCGACGACCCCGAGGCCTCGGCCAACGACAAGTTCGTGGCGCTGGACCTGCTGAAGAACGCGAACATCGCGGCGGCCGGCGTACTGCCGATGTGCCAGGACACCGGCACGGCGATCGTCATGGGCAAGCGCGGGCAGAACGTCCTCACCCGGGGCGAGGACGAGAAGCACCTCTCGCACGGCATCTACGACGCCTACACGAAGCTGAACCTGCGTTACTCGCAGATGGCTCCGCTGACCATGTGGGAGGAGAAGAACACCGGCTCCAACCTGCCCGCCCAGATCGAGCTGTACGCGACGGACGGCGGCGCCTACAAGTTCCTGTTCATGGCGAAGGGCGGCGGCTCGGCCAACAAGTCCTTCCTCTACCAGGAGACGAAGGCCGTCCTGAACGAGGCCTCCATGATGAAGTTCCTGGAGGAGAAGATCCGTTCGCTCGGTACGGCCGCCTGCCCGCCGTACCACCTGGCGATCGTCGTCGGCGGTACCAGCGCCGAGTACGCGCTGAAGACCGCGAAGTACGCCTCCGCGCACTACCTCGACAACGCGCCCACCGAGGGCTCGCCGCTCGGCCACGGCTTCCGGGACAAGGAGCTGGAGGAGAAGGTCTTCGAGCTGACCCAGAGGATCGGCATCGGCGCGCAGTTCGGCGGCAAGTACTTCTGCCACGACGTGCGGGTGGTCCGCCTGCCCCGGCACGGCGCGTCCTGCCCGGTCGCGATCGCCGTCTCCTGCTCGGCCGACCGCCAGGCCGTCGCGAAGATCACCGCCGAGGGCGTCTTCCTGGAGCAGCTGGAGACCGACCCGGCGCGCTTCCTGCCGGAGACGACGGACGAGCACCTCGACGAGGCCGGTGACGTCGTGCGGATCGACCTGAACCAGCCGATGGACACGGTCCTCGCCGAGCTGTCGAAGTACCCGGTGAAGACCCGGCTGTCCCTGACCGGCCCGCTGGTCGTGGCCCGCGACATCGCGCACGCCAAGATCAAGGAGCGGCTGGACGCGGGCGAGGAGATGCCGCAGTACCTGAAGGACCACCCGGTGTACTACGCGGGCCCGGCGAAGACCCCCGAGGGCTACGCCTCGGGTTCCTTCGGGCCGACGACGGCCGGCCGCATGGACTCCTACGTCGAGCAGTTCCAGGCGGCGGGCGGCTCGAAGGTGATGCTCGCCAAGGGCAACCGCAGCAAGCAGGTCACCGACGCCTGCCACACGCACGGCGGTTTCTACCTCGGCTCCATCGGCGGCCCCGCCGCCCGCCTCGCCCAGGACTGCATCAAGAAGGTCGAGGTCCTGGAGTACGAGGAGCTGGGCATGGAGGCCGTCTGGAAGATCGAGGTCGAGGACTTCCCGGCGTTCGTCGTGGTGGACGACAAGGGCAACGACTTCTTCCAGGACCCGGCGCCGCAGCCGACCTTCACGTCCATCCCGGTGCGGGGCCCCGGCCTCGGCTGACCCGGTATCGCGATGGGTGACGGGAAGCCCCCGGCCGCCGGCCGGGGGCTTCCCGCGTCCCGTACGGCGTCCCGCGGGGGCGGTCGCCGCCGGCGGGGTGTACTCGTGGGGGGCTGACGGGGAATACGGGTTCCGCGTCAGCTGCTCACGTGTGCGGAGGTAGGACGATGACGAGCGAAGAGCCGCAGTACCGGACCGAGCACGACTCGATGGGTGAGGTCCGGGTCCCGGCCCATGCCAAGTGGCGGGCGCAGACCCAGCGTGCCGTCGAGAACTTCCCCGTCTCCGGGCAGCGCATCGAGCGGGCGCACATCGAGGCGCTGGCCCGCATCAAGGCGGCGGCGGCCAAGGTGAACGCCGAGCTGGGTGTGCTGGACAAGGAGGTCGCGGAGGCGATCCAGGAGGCGGCCGGGGAGGTCGCCGACGGCCGGTGGGACGAGCACTTCCCGGTGGACGTCTTCCAGACGGGCTCGGGGACCTCGTCCAACATGAACACCAACGAGGTCGTCGCGACGCTGGCGAGCGAGCGGCTCGGCCGGGACGTGCATCCCAACGACCACGTCAACGCCTCGCAGTCGTCCAACGACGTCTTCCCGTCCTCCCTGCACATCGCGGCGACCTCGGCCGTCACCCATGACCTGATCCCGGCCCTGGAGCACCTCGCCGCGTCCCTGGAGCGCAAGTCCGGGGAGTTCGCGGACGTGGTGAAGTCGGGCCGCACCCACCTCATGGACGCGACGCCGGTGACGCTCGGTCAGGAGTTCGGCGGCTACGCGGCCCAGGTGCGGTACGGCGTCGAGCGGCTGCGGGCCTCGCTGCCCCGGCTGGCGGAACTGCCGCTGGGCGGCACGGCGGTCGGCACCGGCATCAACACCCCGCCCGGGTTCGCCGCCGCGGTCATCGAGGAGGTCGCCCGGGTCACCGGGCTGCCGCTGACCGAGGCCCGCGACCACTTCGAGGCGCAGGGCGCCCGGGACGGGGTCGTGGAGACCAGCGGGCAGCTGCGGACCATCGCGGTCGGCCTGACGAAGATCGCCAACGATCTGCGCTGGATGTCGTCCGGGCCGCGCACCGGTCTCGCCGAGATCCGGCTGCCCGACCTCCAGCCCGGCTCCTCGATCATGCCGGGGAAGGTCAACCCGGTCGTTCCCGAGGCCGTGCTGATGGTGGCCGCGCAGGTCATCGGCAACGACGTCACCATCACGACCGCCGGGGCCGCCGGGAACTTCGAGCTGAACGTGATGCTCCCGGTCATCGCCAAGAACGTCCTGGAGTCGATCCGGCTGCTCGCCAACGCGTCGCGGCTGCTGGCCGACCGGACGGTCGACGGCATCACCGCGGACCGCGAACGCACCCGCGAGTACGCCGAGTCCTCGCCGTCCGTGGTGACCCCGCTGAACAAGTACATCGGCTACGAGGAGGCCGCGAAGGTCGCCAAGAGGTCCCTCGCCGAACGCAGGACGATCCGCGAAGTCGTCCTGGAGGGCGGGTACGTGGAGCGCGGCGACCTCACCCTGGAGCAGCTCGACGAGGCGCTGGACGTCCTGCGGATGACGCGCCCGTGACCGCGGGCGCACCTTTCCGGCCACGGCCGTACCACCGTGACGCGCACCGCAGCGTCACATGAGCACGGCACCTAATATCTGTCCATGGCGGACGACGGAGCGATGACACGAGCGGCGGCGGAACGTGCGGCGTACTGGGCGCCCGGGACACGGATCCTGTGGCGGTACCGGGAGAACGCCGGGGAACACGTCCACATCGCCCGGCCCGTCACCGTCGTACGGGACGACGCGGAACTCCTCGCGGTGTGGCTGGCCCCCGGCACCGAGTGCGTGAAGCCGGTCCTGGCGGACGGTACGCCCGTGCACCTGGAGCCGCTGGACTCCCGCTACACCAAGCCGCGTACGGTCCAGCGGGACCGCTGGTTCGGCACGGGTGTGCTCAAGCTGGCCCAGCCCGGCCGGCCGTGGTCGGTGTGGCTGTTCTGGGATCCGGGCTGGCGGTTCAAGAACTGGTACGTGAACCTGGAGCAGCCGCTGGCCCGCTGGGCACGCGGGGTGGACTCCGAGGACCACTTCCTGGACATCTCCGTGCATCCGGACCGCGGTTGGCACTGGCGGGACGAGGACGAGTTCGCGCAGGCCCAGCGCGACGGGCTGATGAACGCGGAGACCGCCGAGCGGGTGCGGGCGGCCGGCCGGCAGGCGGTCGAGGTGATCCGTGCCTGGGGGGCGCCGTTCTCGGACGGCTGGGAGCACTGGCGCCCGGACCCGTCCTGGACGGTACCTTCTCTCCCCGAGGACTGGGACCGTACGCCCGCGCACGTGTCCTCATGAGACCCTTGATGCGCCCCCCGGCAAGAAACGTAGGATCGTCCTCCGCAAGGGCGCACCACAGTAACTCCCGGATCGATCGCCGGGCTTGACCGAACGTCACCGAGGGGCGGCAGGACGTGAGCGAGGGGCACCACGGCACCACCGCGAGGACCTGCGGCGACACCGCCGCGGGCCGCGCAGACCTCGCCGCCGGCACAGGTACCACCCCCGACCACGCGGGAATTCCGTTCCTGGGGCACGTATTGCGGGTATCGGAATTTCGGCGGGTCCAACTGCCCTTGGCCCCGGACGGATGGATGCGACACGCGTGACGGAGCAGCCCACCTCCTTCGAACGCCCCCAGCCGGGCGTCGACCCCGCGGAGCGCCGCGGGGCACTCCTGCGTTCCCCGGAGCCCCTCGGCGCCCCGGCGTTACCGGTGCAGACCCGGGCCGACGGAGCGCCGTCCGCCGCGGGCACGGCCACGCCCCGCGGCAAGGGACAGGACGGCGAGGGGAAGGAGCCCCCAGTCAACGGCCCCGAGCACTCCCAGCCCGCCACCGCCGAGCCCGGCGCCCATCGCCCGCGCCCCGCGCCGGAGGCCATCCCGGCGCAGCCCGGCGCCGAGCAGGAGCGGACACCGGCCGGTGAGGAGCGCCGTACCGGACGGGGGCTGCCGCCGGGGCGGCCGATGCCGATGCGGCGGGACGGGGACCGGCTGCGGTTCGTGGGCGCCGCCACCCGGCGGATCGCCCGCGGACTCGACCTGGACGAGATCGTGATGGGCCTGTGCCGGGCCACCGTGCCGACGTTCTCCGACGCCATCCTGGTCTATCTGCGCGACCCGCTGCCCGTCGGTGACGAGCGGCCCACGGGCCCGGTGGTGCTGCGGCTGCGCCGCACCGACCGGATCCCGGAGGAGCGGGACACCGAGGGGGCGCTGCTGCCGCCCGCGTTCGATCCGGAGCCGGAGCCGACCGCGCTGGCGGAGCTGTCGTCGCTGACCACCGAGCTGTGCGAGGTGCGGCCGGGCGGCGCGCTGAACGAGGTGCTGCGCGGGGTGCGCCCGGTGTTCGCGGACGCGCCCGCCGCCCGGGCCGCGCTGCCGGAACTGCTCGGTGAGGGCGGCGAGGCGGTCGTGCCGGGCGGGCAGCGCGCGATCCTCGCGCCGCTGCGCGGCCGGCGCCGGGTGATCGGCGCGGCCCTGTTCCTGCGCCGCCCGGACCGGCCCGCGTTCGAGACGGACGATCTGCTGGTGGCCGCGCAGCTGGCCACCCACAGCGCGCTCGGCATCGACAAGGCGGTGCTGTACGGCCGTGAGGCGTACATCGCCGACGAGCTCCAGCGCACCATGCTGCCCGAGACCCTGCCCCGTCCGACCGGTGTCCGGCTGGCCTCCCGGTATCTGCCGGCGGCGGAGACCGCGCGGGTCGGCGGCGACTGGTACGACGCGATCCCGCTGCCCGGCAGCCGGGTCGCGCTGGTCGTCGGTGACGTGATGGGGCACTCCATGACCTCGGCGGCCATCATGGGTCAGCTGCGGACGACCGCGCAGACGCTGGCCGGGCTGGACCTGCCCCCGCAGGAGGTGCTGCACCACCTGGACGAGCAGGCGCAGCGGCTGGGCACCGACCGCATGGCGACCTGCCTGTACGCGGTCTACGACCCGGTCACGCACCGCATCACCATCGCCAACGCCGGTCATCCGCCGCCCGTGCTGCTGCACCTGGGCGGGCGCGCCGAGGTGCTGCGGGTGCCGCCGGGCGCGCCGATCGGGGTCGGCGGGGTGGACTTCGAGGCGGTCGAGCTGGACGCGCCGGCCGGCGCGACCCTGCTGCTGTACACCGACGGGCTGGTGGAGTCGCGGCTGCGGGACGTGTGGACCGGCATAGAGCAGTTGCGGGAGAAGCTGGCCGCGACCGCGCAGCTGACCGGCCCGGACCATCCGCCGCCGCTGGAAGCGCTGTGCGACGAGGTGCTGGACATGCTCGGCCCGGGCGACCGGGACGACGACATCGCGCTGCTCGCCGCCCGTTTCGACGGGATCGCGCCGAGCGATGTCGCGTACTGGACGTTGCAGCCGGAGGACTCCGCCCCCGGGCAGGCCCGCCGGCTGGCCCGGCGCGCGCTGTCCCGCTGGGACCTGGAGGACCTGACGGATTCGGTGGAGCTGCTGGTCAGCGAGGTCGTGACGAACGCCGTACGGTACGCGACCCGGCCCGTGACGCTGCGGCTGCTGCGCACGGACGTGCTGCGCTGCGAGGTGGGCGACGACGTGCCGCAGCTGCCGCGGCTGAGGCAGGCGCGGGCCACGGACGAGGACGGGCGCGGCCTGTACCTGGTCAACAGGCTGGCCCGGCGCTGGGGTGCGACCCGGCTGAGCACCGGCAAGGTGGTGTGGTTCGAGCTGAACCGGGGCTGAGGCCCGGCGGATGGCCGCTGACGGCGAAGGGCGCCCGGAGCATTCCGGGCGCCCTTCGCCGTCGCGTGTCCCGCGCCGCTACCGGCCGAGGCCGGCGCCGGGGACGGGGTCGAGCGGGTTCTCCGTGGCGGGGGTGGTCGGCGGCCGGCTCGTCGGCGTCTGGCTCGGGGTCTCGGACGGCGTCTGCGACGGGGTCCGGGACGGCGTCTGCGACGGGCTGTGCGACGGGGACGGGGACGTCGGGGGCGCGCTGCTCGGCGTCCGCGACGGCGTCCGGGTCGGGGTGGTGGGCGTCCAGGTCGGCGTCGTGGGGGTCGGCTCGACGGCCGCGCCCTGGGTGGTCTCCAGGTCGAACGTGGCCCTGTCCGTCACGCCGAAGGTGTAGGCGGCCCAGATCTGCGCCGGGTAGCCGCCGCCGTTGATCCGGCCGGGCGCCGGGAGGAGGCCGGTCGCGCCCGTCATCGACACATGGGCCCGGGTCTTCGGGTCCTCGCCGAACAGGCCGACCGAGGTGACGAGGTCCGGGGTGTAGCCGGTGAACCAGGCCGACTTGTTCTCGTCGGAGGTGCCGGTCTTGCCCGCCACCTGCTGGCCGTCGCGCAGCGGGTTGTCGGCCACGGACCGCTTGGCCGTGCCGTCGTCCACCACGCCGGTGAGCACCGAGGTGACCGTGTCGGCGGCCGTACGGCTGATCACCGGGCCGCCGAGCGGGTCCGGTATCCGGACCGGTCGGCCCCTGTTCTCGGCCGCCTTGATGATCGACGGCGTCACCTTGTGGCCGTGGTTGGCGAAGGTGGCGTAGATCCCGGCCATCTCCACCGGACTGGCGCCCATCGAGCCCAGCGTCTGCGCGGGCACCGCCTGCATGCCCTTGGTGTCCATGCCGAGCCTGCCGGCCGTGCTCATGACCTTGTCCATGCCCACGTCCACGCCCATCTGCGCGAAGACGGAGTTGACGGACTTGTTCATGGCCTGCTGGACGGTGATCTTGCCGTAGCTGACGTCGTCCTCGTTGGGCGGGGCGAAGCCGACGCGGGAGCCGTGGTCCACGACCGGGCGGCGGCTGGTGCCGTCGTAGAGGGTGTCGGCGTTGATCCGCGTGCCGTCCTGCGTGGTGGCGGCGCCGTCCAGGGCCGCGGCGAGGATGACCGGCTTGAACGTCGAGGCGGGCTGGTAGTCCCGTCGGGTGGCGTTGTCGAAGTAGTGGTCGTAGTAGTTCTTGCCGCCGTACAGCGCGACGATCCTGCCCGTCCGTGGGTCGACGGAGACGGCGCCGGCCTGGATGGCGCCGTCGACCTTGCGCTTCTTGCTGTCGAGCTTGCCGGTCAGCTGGGTCCTGACGGCCCTCTCCAGCGCGTCCTGCTTCTTGCGGTCGACGTTGAGGGTGATGGTCCAGCCCTTGTGGACGACCGCGTTCTCCGCCTGGGACTGGGTGAGTCCCTGCTCCGTCATGAGCTGCTGTTCCAGCTGCTGGTCGGCCAGCTCGACGAGGTAGCCCTTCTGTCCGCCGAGGCCCGGGGCGCCCTTGGGTTCCTTCGGCACGGGGAAGTGCATGGCGGCGCGCTTGGCCTTGGGCAGCCAGCCCTCCTCGACCATGTTGTCCAGGACGTAGTTCCAGCGCGCGGTGACCAGCCGCTTGCCGGTGGGTGTGGCGACCGCCCAGTCGTACTGGCTCGGTGCCTGGAGCAGCGCGGCGAGGTAGGCGCCCTGCTGGACGGTGAGGTCCTGGGCGTCGACGCGGTAGTAGGCCTGGGCGGCGGCCTGGATGCCGTAGGCGTTGCGGCCGTAGTAGCTGGTGTTGATGTAGCCGGCGAGGATGTCGTCCTTGGACTTCTCGCGGTCCACCTTCAGCGCGATGACCAGTTCCTTCAGCTTGCGCGTGGCGGTCTGGTCCTGGTTGAGGTAGTAGTTCTTGACGTACTGCTGGGTGATCGTGGAGCCACCCTGTCTGCCTTTGCCCGAGAGCGTGTTGACCAGGGCGCGGGCGGTGCCCCGGAAGTCGACGCCGGAGTCGTGGTAGAAGCTCTTGTTCTCGGCGGCGACGAAGGTGAGCTGGACCTTGCGGGGCACCTTGGCGAGGCTGACGATCTCGCGGTTGACGTGTCCGTCGCGGGCGAGGACCGTGCCGTCACTGAACTTGTAGACGTTGCTCTGCTGCTGGGCGGCGGCGTTGCCGGCCGGGATGTCCACGTACAGGTAGAGCCCGATGAAGGCCGCGATCATCAGCAGGCACACGCCGAAGAAGGTCCCGAGGATCTTCTTCCAGGTGAATATCCGGCGTATGAGGCCCCGGGCGGGCTTGCCGCCGGGGGCGGGCCCGATGCGGGTCGAGTCGGTGGGCGTGGGGTCGGACGTGGGGCGGCGGCGCCGGGGCGCCGCGCGGTGACCGCCCTGTCGCGCTCGTCTCTCTTCCGCTCGTCCCATGGGTCCCTACGCTCGCTTCCGTCTCGGGGTCAGCTCCGAAAGCTAACACCCCTCTATATGACAAAGGGCGTCTGATCCGTTCTTTTACGGACGTGACAATCAGCACCCGCCCCCTAGGAACCGACGACGAACGGGTGGCGGAGGGTTGCCTGACGGCTTAAAGTGCTATCACTTAGATAGAGCAGAGCTAGGCGCACCTCACGCCTGGCCGCAGCAGAACCGGGGGTCCCCTGTGTCCATATCCGAGCCGGCCGCCACCGCCGACATCCCCGAGATGCCCGCCCCGAAGGTGCGGGAGTTCGCCGCCCACAGCATCGGCGGCGGGCTCGCCCTGGTGCTGGGGCTGCTCGGCCTCGGCGCCGCGGTCGCCCTGTTCGCCCTGTCCGGGGCGACCTCCTCCCCCGGCGCCCACGGCGGCCTGATCACCGCCGGCGTCCTCGTCCTCCTGGCGGCCCTCGTCGCGATGCGCGGACTGAACACGGTGGCGCCGGGTGAGGCCCGGGTCGTGCAGCTCTTCGGGCGCTACCGGGGCACGATCCGGCAGGACGGCCTGCGCTGGGTGAACCCCTTCACCTCCCGGACCCGGATCTCCACCCGGGTGCGCAACCACGAGACGGCGGTCCTGAAGGTCAACGACGCCTACGGCAACCCGATCGAGCTGGCCGCGGTCGTGGTCTGGAAGGTGCAGGACACCGCGCAGGCCACCTTCGAGGTGGACGACTTCGCCGAGTTCGTCGCCACGCAGACCGAGACGGCCGTGCGGCACATCGCGATCGAGTACCCCTACGACGCCCACGAGGAGGACGGCCTGTCGCTGCGCGGCAACGCCGAGGAGATCACCGAGAAGCTGGCCGTCGAGCTCCAGGCGCGGGTGGAGGCGGCCGGGGTGAGGGTCATCGAGTCGCGCTTCACGCATCTCGCGTACGCCCCCGAGATCGCCTCGGCGATGCTCCAGCGGCAGCAGGCGGGAGCGGTCGTCGCGGCCCGGCGGCAGATCGTCGACGGCGCGGTGGGCATGGTCGAGGCGGCGCTGGCCCGGATCGCGGAGGCGGACATCGTGGAGCTGGACGACGAGCGGAAGGCGGCGATGGTGTCGAACCTGATGGTGGTGCTGTGCGGCGACCGCGCCCCGCAGCCCGTCCTCAACACCGGAACGCTCTACCAGTGACGGACCGGACGGCCCCGGACTCCCCGGAGACCCCCGACACCCCGAAGCGCCGGCCGCGGCAGCGCAAGCAGGTGCTGCTGCGGCTGGACCCCTCGGTGTACGAGGCGCTGGCCCGGTGGGCCGGGGACGAGCTGCGGTCGGCCAACGCGCAGATCGAGTTCCTGCTGCGCCAGGCGCTGGCCGACGCCGGGCGGCTGCCCAAGGACACCGGGCCGCTGCCCCGCCGGGGCCGGCCGCCTGTGTCGGAACCGTGACAATCGGCTCCCACCTGCGGCGCCGTACCGCCTGCCACGAGCTGTCCACACGGTGTATACATCCCGCGTATACACCGTGTGTAGAGTGCTCCGCATGTCCATCGGTCACACCCTCCTAGGACTCCTGGAGTCCGGCCCGCGCCATGGTTACGACCTCAAGCGGGCCTTCGACGAGAAGTTCGGTCACGACCGGCCGCTGCACTACGGCCAGGTCTACTCCACGATGTCGCGGCTGCTGAAGCACGGCCTCGTGGAAGTCGACGGGATCGAGGCGGGCGGCGGGCCCGAGCGCAAGCGGTACGCCGTCACCGACGCCGGCGTCACCGACGTGGAGCACTGGCTCGCCACCCCGGAGAAGCCGGAGGAGTACCTCCAGTCGACCCTCTACACCAAGGTCGTCCTCGCCCTCCTCACCCACCGGGACGCCTCCACCATCCTCGACACCCAGCGTGCCGAGCACCTGCGCAGCATGCGGATCCTGACCGACCGCAAGCGCCGGGGCGACCTCGCCGACCAGCTGATCTGCGACCACGCCCTGTTCCACCTGGAGGCCGACCTGCGCTGGCTGGAGCTGACCGCGGCCCGCCTGGACAGGCTCCGTGAGGAAGTGGCCCGATGACCCCTCCGCCCGGCTCCCTGCTCACCGCCGAGAACCTGCGCAAGTCCTACGGCCCCACGGTCGCGCTCGACGGCGCCGAATTCTCCATCCACCCCGGCGAGGTCGTCGCCGTGATGGGCCCCTCCGGGTCCGGCAAGTCGACGCTGCTGCACTGCCTCGCCGGCATCGTGCCGCCCGACTCCGGCTCCATCACCTACGACGGCCGTGAACTGGCCGGCCTGAGCGACGCCCGGCGCAGCGCGCTGCGCCGCAGCGAGTTCGGGTTCGTCTTCCAGTTCGGCCAGCTCGTGCCCGAACTGACCTGCGTGGAGAACGTGGCACTGCCGCTGCGCCTGAACGGCGCCTCCCGCAAGGCCGCCGAGCGGGCCGCGTTGACCTGGATGGAACGCCTGGAGGTCGACGGCCTGGGGGGCAAGCGGCCCGGCGAGGTCTCCGGCGGCCAGGGCCAGCGGGTCGCGGTCGCGCGGGCGCTGGTCACCCAGCCGCGGGTGCTGTTCGCCGACGAGCCGACCGGCGCGCTGGACTCCCTCAACGGCGAGCGCGTCATGGAACTGCTGACCGACGCCGCCCGCTCCACCAACGCGGCCGTCGTGCTGGTCACGCACGAGGCTCGGGTGGCCGCCTACTCCGACCGGGAGATCGTCGTACGCGACGGGAAGTCACGCGACATGGAGCGCGCCGTATGAACGTGCGGCAGTGGTCCCGCGACCTCTCCATGGGTGTCCGGTTCGCCTGCACCGGCGGGCGCGAGGGCTGGGTCCGGATGGTCCTGACGGCGGTGGGCGTCGGCCTGGGCGTGGCGCTGCTGCTGCTGACCACCGCACTGCCGAACGTGCTGGCCGTGCGCCACCAGCGCGAACAGGCCCGCCAGGACCTCACGTACAACGCGGCCGTCCCGCCCAGGAGCGAGCACACCGTCCTGGTCGCCAACACCGACACCAGGTGGCGCACGAAGGACATCCGGGGCCGGCTGCTGGAGGCCGAGGGGCCGCGGGCGCCGCTGCCGCCGGGGGTGGACCGCTTCCCGGCGAAGGGCGAGATGGCCGCCTCCCCCGCGCTGAAGGAGCTGCTCTCCTCGGACGGGGCGAAGCTGCTGCGGGAGCGGATCCCGTACCGGATCACCGGCACGATCACCGAGCCCGGGCTGATCGGGTCGCACGAACTGGCCTACTACGCCGGTGCGCAGGGCCTGGCGGTGAAGCCGGACAGCTCGCGGGTGCAGCGGCTGACCGCGTTCGGGGACCCGCACCCGACGACCGAGCGGGCCGACCCGGTGCTCATCCTGATGGTGCTGGTCGTGTTCGTGGTGCTGCTGATGCCGGTCGCCGTGTTCATCGCCGCGGCCGTACGGTTCGGCGGCGAACGGCGCGACCGCCGGCTGGCCGCGCTGCGGCTGGTGGGCTCCGACAGCCGGATGACCCGCCGCATCGCGGCCGGCGAGGCGCTGGCCGGAGCCCTGCTCGGACTGGTCGTCGGTACGGTTCTCTTCCTGATCGGACGTCAGGTGGCGGGCTCCCTCGAGGTGCTGGGCGAGAGCTTCTTCCCGAGCTACCTGAATCCCTCGCCCGCGCTGGTCGTACTGGTGGCCGTCGCGGTCCCGGCCTCCGCCGTGCTCGTGACGCTGCTGGCGATGCGCGGGGTGGTCGTCGAACCGCTCGGCGTGGTGCGGGCGGCCAGGCCGGCCCGGCGGCGCCTGTGGTGGCGGCTGCTGCTGCCGCTGGCGGGCCTGGCGATGCTGTACCCGATGATCGGCAACGGCCGCGCCCACGGCGACTTCAACCAGTACCTGGTCATCGGCGGGGTGATGCTGCTCCTCGTCGGCGTGACCGCGCTGCTGCCCTGGCTGGTGGAGGCGGTCGTGGCCCGGCTCGGCCCGGGCTCGGTGTCCTGGCAGCTGGCCGTCCGCCGGCTCCAGGTGAGCAGCGGCTCGGCGGCCCGGATGGTCAACGGCATCGCCGTGGCGGTGGCCGGGGCGATCGCGCTCCAGATGCTGTTCGCGGGTGTGGAGAGCCAGTACACGAGGGAGACCGGCCGCGACCCCGGGCGGGTGCAGATGGAGGTCGACCTCTCCGGCCGGACGCCGGTGCGGGCCGCCGGGCGGGAGTTCGCGCGCACCGAGGGCGTCAGGGCGGCGGTGGCGATCGCCACCGGCGGGCTCGGCGACCGGCGCCGCGACCCCGGGGACACCACTTCCGTCACCGTCGGCGACTGCGCTGCGCTGCGCGAGCTGGCCCATCTGCCGTCCTGCCGGGACGGCGACGTGTTCAGCGTGCACGGCGGCGACGGCAACGACGGCCTGCGCACCCTGCGCCGGTCCGGCGGGCGCGGCTTCCTCGACCCCACCTACTCGGACGCCGACCGCGGACGCGAGATCCCCTGGACGGTGCCGGCCGGACTGCCGCGGGTCACCGTCCGCAAGGACGCGCTGACCACCAACGTCGGCGGCCTGCTGGCCACCCCCTCCGCCCTGCCCGCCGCGGCCGCCCCGACGCTGTACGGCCAGGTCTACGTCCGCACCGACCCGTCGGTGCCGGACGCGGAGGAGTACGTGCGGAACACGGCCGCGCGGGTGGACCCCCTCGCCAGCGCCTGGCAGTGGTCCTCGACGCAGGAGTCCCGGAGGTACACCTCGCTGCGGACCGGTCTGTTCATCGGCGCGGTCGGGGTGCTGGCGCTGATCGGGGCCAGCCTGCTGGTCTCCCAGCTGGAGCAGTTGCGCGAGCGGCGCAAGCTGCTGTCGTCGCTGGTCGCCTTCGGCACCCGGCGCCGCACGCTGGGCCTGTCGGTGCTGTGGCAGACGGCGGTGCCCATCACGCTGGGCCTGCTGCTGGCCTCGGGGGTGGGCCTGGGGCTCGGCGCGGTGCTGCTGAGGATGACGGACACCCCGGTGTCGGTCGACTGGGCGAGCGTGCTGTCGATGACCGGTGCCGGCGCGGCCGTGGTCCTCACGGTCACCCTGCTGAGCCTGCCGCCGCTGGCACGGCTGATGCGGCCGGAGGGGCTGCGGACGGAGTAGCCGGACCGGAACGCGTCAGGGCTCCTTCCCGGGGGGATCGTTCCCCCCGGGAAGGAGCCCTGACGTGTGTCAGGCGTCGTCGTCCACGACCCGCACCGGCAGGGCGCGCAGCGCCTCGCGCAGGGCCGCCGCCAGCTCCTCGTACTCGGCGGCGCGGGCCGCGCCGGCCCGCATCGCGAAGGCGACGCGGCGGCTGGGGGCGGGCTCGGCGAAGTAGCCGGTCAGCAGCTGGCTGCTGCGGGTGGTCTCCAGCTTCTGCGCGGTGCGCGGCAGCAGGGTGCAGCCCAGGCCGCCCGCCACCAGCTGGACCAGGGTGGACAGTCCGGCGGCCGTGGTGGTGACCGGCGCGTCCGCGCGGCCGGCCTCCCGGCAGATGTCCAGGGCCTGGTCGCGCAGGCAGTGGCCCTCGTCCAGGAGCAGCAGGTTCAGCTCCCTCAGCGCCTCGCGCGGGATGCCCTCCCGGCCGCCGAGCGCGTGGTCGAGCGGGGTGACGAGCACGAAGTCCTCGTCGAAGAGGGGGAGTTCGACGACGCCGGGGACACCGAGCGGCACGGCGAGCAGCAGCAGGTCGAGCCGGCCGGAGTGCAGGCCGTCGACCAGGCTGGCGGTCTGCTCCTCGTGCACCTGGAGGTCGAGGTGCGGGTAGCGTTCGTGGACGAGCCGCAGCACCGCCGGCAGCAGGTACGGCGCGACTGTGGGGATCACCCCGAGCCGCAGCACGCCCGTGAAGGGCGCCCGGACCGCCTCGGCCTCCTCCAGCAGCGCCCCGACCGCGTCCAGCACCGCTCTGGCCCGTACGGCCAGCCGCTCCCCCGCGGGCGAGAGCAGTACCTTGCGGGTCGTACGCTCGAGGAGGGTCACACCGAGGGTCTCCTCCAGGGCCGAGACCGCGCCGGACAGCGCGGGCTGGCTCATCCCGATGGCCGCCGCGGCGTCCCGGAAGTGCAGGTGCTCCGCCACGGCGGCGAAGGCCCGCAGCTGCGCCAGGCTGGGCTGCCGCCGCTTGGTTCCGTTACTGATGGTCACTGATAGCCGCCTCCGATCAACATGACCGAGTGTAGCTATTTCCCTAATCAATGCACCCTGTGCCAACATCAATAACGTCCAACCCATGGGAAACGCCCCAAAAGGGAAGTTTCTTCGCTGCAAGGAGAGCGTGTGCTCACTGTCGGTGACAAGTTCCCCGAGTTCGAACTGACCTCTTGCGTCTCGCTGGAGAAGGGTCAGGAGTTCGAGCAGATCCACCACAAGTCCTACGAGGGCAAGTGGCTGGTCGTCTTCGCGTGGCCCAAGGACTTCACGTTCGTGTGCCCCACCGAGATCGCCGCGTTCGGGAAGCTGAACGACGAGTTCGCCGACCGCGACGCCCAGATCCTCGGCTTCTCCGGTGACTCCGAGTTCGTCCACCACGCGTGGCGCAAGGACCACCCGGACCTGACCGACCTGCCGTTCCCGATGATGGCCGACTCCAAGCACGAGCTGATGCGCGCGCTGGGCATCGAGGGCGAGGACGGCTTCGCGCAGCGTGCCGTCTTCATCGTCGACCCCAACCACGAGATCCAGTTCACGATGGTCACCGCCGGCTCCGTGGGGCGCAACCCCAAGGAGGTCCTGCGGGTCCTGGACGCCCTCCAGACCGACGAGCTGTGCCCGTGCAACTGGAGCAAGGGCGAAGAGACCCTTGACCCGGTCGCGCTGCTGGCCGGTGAGTGACCCATGTCGCTCGACTCCCTGAAGTCCCGGGTACCGGACTACGCCAAGGACCTGAAGCTCAACCTCGGCTCGGTCATCGGCAACTCCGAGCTGCCCGCGCAGCAGCTGTGGGGCACGGTGCTGGCCACCGCCATCGCCTCCCGCTCCCCGATCGTGCTGCGTGAGCTGGAGCCCGAGGCGAAGGCCAACCTGTCGCCCGAGGCGTACACGGCAGCCAAGGCCGCCGCCGCGGTGATGGCGATGAACAACGTCTTCTACCGCACCCGGCACCTGCTGTCCGACCACGAGTACGGCACCCTGCGCGCGGGCCTGCGGATGAACGTCATCGGCAACCCGGGCGTGGAGAAGGTCGACTTCGAGCTGTGGTCCTTCGCGGTGTCCGCGATCAACGGCTGTGGTATGTGCCTGGACTCGCACGAGCAGGTGCTGCGCAAGGCCGGCGTGGAGCGCGAGACCGTCCAGGAGGCGTTCAAGATCGCCTCCGTGGTGCAGGCCGTCGGCGTCACCCTCGACGCGGAGGCGGTGCTGTCCGAGTAGGACAGCCGCTCACCGGAACCCCGCTCACCCTCGGTGGGCGGGGTTCTCCGCGATCTCGAGGTGGACGTCCTCGGGGGGGACCTCGGCGCTCCCGTCGCCGGCCTCCCCGCCGGGCTCGGCGGACTCGGCGGACTCGGCCGGCCGGTCCTCGGGTGCCGGGCCGTCCTGGACCTCCTGGGCGTAGGTCCGCAGGTATCCGACCACCGTGTTCGTCACCGCCACCAGCGGTACGGCCACCACGGCGCCGCCGATGCCGGCCACCATGCCGCCGGCCGCCACGGTCAGCACGACCGCCAGCGGATGGACGCGGACCGCGCGGCCGAGGATGAACGGCTGGAGGACGTGTCCCTCGATCTGCTGGACCGCGAGGACCACGGCGAGGGTCATGACGGCGGCGAAGACACCCTGTGTCACCAGCGCCACGATCACCGCGAGCGCGCCGGAGGCCACCGCGCCCACCAGCGGGATGAAGGAGAACAGGAAGATGAAGACGGCCAGCGGAACGGCCATCGGCACGTTGAGGAAGTAGATGCCGATGCCGATGAAGATGGCGTCGATGAGGGCGACCAGGAGCGTGCCGCGGACGTAGGCGGTCAGGGTGCGCCAGGCGCGCGGACCGGCGCCGGCCACACCCGGACGGGCGGCGGAGGGCACCAGCTTCAGGAACCACTGCCAGATGCGCTCGCCGTCGTAGAGCAGGAACAGCGTCGAGAAGAACACCAGCAGTATGCCGGTGAGGGCCTCCACGACGACCTGGACGCCCTCCAGGCCCGCGGACGTTATCTGGTCGGCGTTGGCGCCGATCGCCTCACGGAGGTTCTTGGCGATCTGGTTGATCTGCTTGTCGGTGACGTGGAACGGGCTTTTCAGCAGCCAGTTGCGCAGGTCGTCGATGCCGCTCTGTATCTGGGTGGAGAGCGTGTCGATGTTCTCCATGACCTGCCAGGTCACGAACCAGCCCATCAGCCCGATCACGACGAAGCCGGCGACGGCGGTCATCGCGGTGGCCGGGCCGCGCGGCACCCCGCGGCGTCTGAGCCGGGCGACCGTGGGCTGGAGCAGCGCCGTGACCAGCAGGGCGATGACGAAGGCGAACACCACCAGTTGGACGGCGCTGATGACCCGCATCAGCACCCACACGGTGCCGGCCAGCACCAGCAGCCGCCAGCCGGCCTCGGCGGCGACCCGCACACCCCAGGGCACGGCCTGCGCCGGGTCGGGACGTGGACCCGGCGGAGCCACGGGCCGGCGTGGGGGCGGGACCGGCTCCTCGACGGGCGCCTCGGCCCGCCTGCGCCGGGCGGACCCGGTGCCGTCCTTCTCCACCTCCGCGCGGCGTTCGTCGAGGCGCTCGCTCATCTCGGTGAGGCCGGCTCCGAGCCGGCCCAGCCACCCTGGTACTCGCGACATGTCCGTCCTCTTCCCCCGCGTCCCCGGGTGCTAGCCACCAGTCCCCCCTGGAATCGTTCCGAGTACGACCGTACAGTGCGAAAGCCCCTCCCCCGAGGACGGGGAGGGGCTGCGCTGGGAAGAAAGTGCCGGCGGGCCTAGGTCGTGTCGTCCTAGTACCAGTGGTTGGCCTGCCAGAACGACCAGGCCTGGCAGGGGCTGCCGTAGCGCTCGTTCATGTAGTTGAGGCCCCACTTGATCTGCGTGGCCGGGTTGGTCCGCCAGTCGGCGCCCGCGGAGGCGTACTTGCCGGCGGGCAGGGCCTGGAAGAGACCGTAGGCACCGGAGGAGGCGTTCACCGCCTGGTAGTTCCAGCTGGACTCGTGGTCCACGATGTTGCTGAAGCACTGGAACTGCCCGCCGGCCACGATCTGACGCGCCATCGCCTGGATCTGCGCCGCGTTGTAGCTGGACTGGGTGGGGAAGGAGGAGGAGTCGCGGACGTCGTCGCGGCTGGCCGCCGCCGCCTTCGTCTCGGCGCGCTCCTTGGCCTGCTTCTCAGCGGCCTTGGCCGCCTGCTCGGCGGCCTCCTTCTTCGCGATCGCGGTCTCGGCGGCGGCCTTGCGGGCCGCTTCCTCCGCGTCCTTCTTGGCGCTCGTGTCCGCGGCGATGGCCTGTGCGTCGGCCTGCTGCGTGAGGGACGCGGTCTGCACCTGCGCCTGCTGAGACGCGGGGATGTCCGCGAGGAGCGTCGCGTCGGCTGCCGTCGCCTCGGCGTCGTTGGTCTGCGCGGTGCTGCCCGAGGCAACACCGACGACGCTTCCGACAGCGGTGACCGCGGTGGCCGAGGCCACTGCGAATCCCCGGACCGAAATCCGGCTCACACGGTTTCCTTCCAGCACCGTCCGCTTCGGTGACCCTGGCGGACGCGATCGTGCCCCTGACACTGGCCTCCCAACTGCGGGGTCACGGGAGGCGCGGGCCCGGTGGGCAACTCCCCGGAAGGGAGCGCCGCATGGTGCTCGGGCGGCATACGGCGTCGTTATGGAGTTGAAGTTGCTGCTGTTGTGCCATACCGCTGGGGGTACACGTGTGCCGTATGCGGGGCCTGACAGGACTGAGACTCTGCCGTAACCCCAGGGCGGGTGGCAATTCTGTGTTGCGTGTGAAAGCTCACATCCCGTTTGCGCCCGGCGATTTCAGGAAACCGCCACACATGAAGACGCCGCCCGGCTAGGCTTCTGTACCTTTGCCGGACGGCGCCAAGTGTGCGTTACCGGATCAGATGTGACCGTCCTCCAGCATTTCGGTCACCAGTGCCGCGATCTGGGACCTCTCGCTGCGTGTGAGGGTGACGTGCGCGAAGAGGGGGTGCCCCTTCAGCTTCTCGACCACGGCGACCACACCGTCGTAACGGCCGACGCGCAGGTTGTCCCGCTGTGCCACGTCGTGGGTCAGCACCACCCGCGAGTTGGCGCCGATCCGCGACAGGACGGTCAGCAGCACGTTCCGTTCGAGCGACTGCGCCTCGTCCACGATCACGAACGCGTCGTGCAGCGAGCGTCCGCGGATGTGGGTGAGCGGGAGGACCTCGAGCATCCCGCGCGCGGTGACCTCCTCGATGACCTCGCGGCTGGTGACCGCGGAGAGGGTGTCGAAGACGGCCTGCGCCCAGGGGCTCATCTTCTCGGCCTCGGAGCCCGGCAGATAGCCCAGCTCCTGACCGCCGACCGCGTACAGCGGACGGAAGACCATCACCTTCTGGTGCTGGCGGCGCTCCAGGACCGCCTCCAGGCCCGCGCACAGCGCGAGCGCCGACTTGCCGGTGCCGGCCCGGCCGCCCATCGAGACGATGCCGACGCCCGGGTCGAGCAGCAGGTCGAGCGCGATGCGCTGCTCGGCGCTGCGGCCCTTGATGCCGAACGCCTCCCGGTCCCCGCGCACCAGACGGATGCTGCCGTCGGCGGTGACCCGGCCGAGCGCCTTGCCGCGCTCGGACTGGATGGTCAGCCCGGTGTGCACGGGCAGGTCGGTCGCCTCCGGGACGTACACGTGCCCTTCCTCGAAGAGGATGTCCACCTGCTCACCGGGGAGGGTGAGTTCGGACATCCCGGTCCAGCCGGAGTTCTCCGTGATGGCGAGTTCGGCCCGGTACTCCTCGGCGAGGAGGCCGACCGAGGACGCCTTGATCCTGAGCGGCAGGTCCTTCGACACGACGGTGACGTCGTACCCCTCGGCCTGGAGGTTGCGGGCGACCGCGAGGATGCGCGAGTCGTTGTCCCCCAGGCGGTAGCCGCTGGGCAGCACGCTGGGGTCCGAGTGGTTCAGCTCCACACGGACCGTCCCGCCGAGTTCCCCGATCGGGATGGGAGCGTCGAGGCGGCCGTGCTTCACCCGGTAGTCGTCCAGCAGGCGCAGCGCCTGACGGGCGAAGTAGCCGAGCTCGGGATGGTGCCGCTTGGCCTCCAGTTCCGTGACCACCACGATGGGGAGCACGACCTCGTGCTCGTCGAAGCGGGTCAATGCGTTCGGGTCGGCCAGCAGGACGCTGGTGTCGAGGACATAGGTGCGCCGGTCTGGCTTGTGGCGCTTTGTGCTGGTCACCACGGAAGGACGTACCCCCTCGGATGAGGTCGGGGAGCGACGGAGTGGAGCAGTGCCGGGAGGGCGGGGAAGGCGGGGAGATACGGCCCGGCAGGACGGAAGAATCCATGCCGGTCCAGGGCCGCCCCGCGTGGGGCCGGCGACCGGCCCTCCGCCTCTTCGTCCGTGCCGTGATCGCACGATCGGGCTGGTGCAAGGGGCCTCCCGGGCGGACGGCCCCGAGCCGCCCGCTGAGATCCGACACCCGTGGTTCGGGTGTCGACCTGTCTGGACTATGCCCTCGAACGCGCGCCGCCATGCAAATGCGGCCAACAGCGTGACGGTGAACTCCTTCTTACGTACGCCCCAACCGGAACACACGACGACGCCCCGTCACCTGGGGTGACGGGGCGGGGGGCGGCGGGTCAGCCGCCGTAGCGGCGGTGACGTGCGGCGTAGTCGCGCAGGGCGCGCAGGAAGTCGACCTTGCGGAAGGCCGGCCAGAAGACCTCGCAGAAGTAGTACTCGGAGTGCGCGGTCTGCCAGAGCATGAATCCGGACAGCCGCTGCTCGCCGCTGGTGCGGATCACCAGGTCGGGATCGGGCTGGGCGCCGGTGTACAGGTGCCGGCCGATCATGTCGACGTCGACGGAGTCGGCGAGTTCCGCCATCGGCACGCCCTTGTCCTGGGCGTCGAGCAGCATGGAGCGCACGGCGTCGGCGATCTCCTGCCGGCCGCCGTAGCCGATGGCCACGTTGACGACTATGCCGTCGATGTGGGCGGTGGCCTCCTGGGCCTCCTTGAGCGTGCGCTGCATGCCCGCGGGCAGCAGGTCCAGGGTGCCCACGTGGTGGACGCGCCAGCGGCCGTCGGCGGCGAGGGTGCGGACGACGTCCTCGATGATGCCGAGCAGGGGGACCAGCTCGTCCCGCGGCCGGTCGAAGTTGTCGGTGGACAGCAGCCACAGGGTGACGACCTCGACGTCGGTCTCGGAGCACCAGCCGAGGAACTCCTCGATCTTCTCGGCGCCGGCCCGGTGCCCGTGGACGGTGCTGGAGCCGCTCGCCTTCGCCCAGCGGCGGTTGCCGTCCATGATGACGCCGATGTGCTTGGGCACCTGAGCGTGGTCCAGGTGGCCTTCCACCCGGCGTGCGTAGAGCCTGACGAGCAGGCCGCGCAGCTTGTCGCGCAGGTTCACGTGACCCTCCGGGGGTTGGGCGCGGAGCAGGGGTGCCGGAGCCGTTGAGCCTACCTCTGCCGAAGGCCTGGTTCCGGCCCGGGGCTTGGGGGACGGGGTTCCTTCGTACGGGCTCGCCGCCGGGCGCGTCCGCCGGGCCGGCCGCTGCCGCCCGGCGCGGTCCCCGCCGGTGAGGACGCCGGTCCCGCGCCGGGAGGTTCCGGTGCGGTGAGGTTCCGGCGCGGGGAAGAAAAAACGGGCCGGTCCGTGGGGGGGAGACGGACCGGCCCGAGGGGGGGTTTCCACCATAACCCTTCGTAAGTGATGGTGGGTGCATCACTGCGGAACAACTACTCTCCGGAATCGTCCGGCAACGCGCCGGTGGCTGCGGAATGCTGGATTCAGCGGTGTCGCCTGGCCGATTCGCAGCGGAATCCCAGGGAGATCCAGCCGAATGCACGTGCATTCGTAAGGATTGAGCCATTGTGGGTGTGTCGGCGTGTTGCCCGGGGATCCCCCCGTCGGGCGACGCCGTCGGCGAACGGTGACTTGACGGCTGCGCCGCCGGCCCGCTCGCGTTCTCACCGGCGGACCGGCTTGCGCAGGTCGAAGAGGTGCCGGGTGCTGTGCGCGACGAACGGACCCCGCGTCCGGATGCGCGTGTGCAGCTCCCGCAGCCGGGGCTCGTGCGCCTCGACGGTGAAGCCGGGGACCATCCAGACCACCTTGCGCAGGAAGTGGACGACGGCGCCCACGTCATGGAACTCCATCCGCAGCCGCTCCGCCCGGAGCCCCACCACCTCCAGGCCGGCCGCCTCGGCCCCGGCCCGCCCCCGCTCCGGGTCGCGCGCGGACCGCACCCGGGCCGGCTGCGGCCCGAGGAAGTACTCGACCAGCTCGAAGACGCTCGCCGGACCCACGTGCTGGGCGAAGTACGTGCCGCCGGGCCGCAGCACCCGGGCGATCTGCTCCCAGTGCGGGCACACCGGGTGCCGGCTGAGCACCAGGTCGAACGCCTCGTCGGCGAAGGGCAGCGGCGCGTCGTCCGGCGCGGCGACCACCACGACACCGCGTGGCCGCAGCAGCGCCGTCGCCTTCGCCACGTTCGGCGGCCAGCCCTCCGTCGCCGCGACCAGCACCGGCCGGGCCGGTTCCGCCCGGCTCAGCGCGAAGTCGAGCACCTCCCCGCCGCCGGTCTGGATGTCCAGCGCGGCCTCGGCGCCGGCCAGCCGCTCCCCCGCGGACCGGGCGTACCCCCAGGAGGGCCGCGCCTCGCCGGCCCGCCCCTCGAACCAGGAGAAGTCCCAACCCTCGGTGGGCACGGCCGCCCCTTCGGCCACGAGATCCTCGAACGAGCGGTTCACCGTCATGCCGCCATGATCCCAGCCCACGGCCGGCGGAACCGGCCGCTCACCCGTCGCCCGCCCGCCGGTGGGCGGGCCCGGCCGACGGGTTCCTCAGGTCGCCGGGGCGGCCTCCCCGAGGACCAGCAGCACGTGCTCCCGCTCCTCGTGCCGGACCGTGCCGACCCGCTCGAAGCCGTGTCTCTCCAGCAGCCGGACGGAGGCGGTGTTGCCGGAGAACGGGTCGGCGTACAGCGGACGTACGGGCTCCAGCTCCAGGAAGAGGCGGAGCGCGTGGGTGCCGATGCCGCGGCCCCAGTAGGGACGCCCGAGCCAGTACCCGACGAAGCGGCGCCCGTCGACGGTCCACGACACGACGCTCCCGGCCACCTCCCCGCCGGCCGTGACCGTCCGCACCAGGCAGTCGGGGTCGGGGAGCACCCGCTCCCGCCAGTGCCGGAAGAAGTCGTCCCGCTGCCGGGGGACGAACATCGAGCGCCGGACGGCTTCCGGGTCGTGCTCATAGGCGAACAGGACCTCCAGGTCCTCGTCCAGGACCTCGCGCAGGGCCACCGTGTCGTGTACGTCGCTCATGCCGCGCAGTGTGACAGCCGCCACTGACAACGCCCCCCGGTCAGGGCACCAGGGGCCGGACCTCCTCGGCGGCGAACCGCACGAAGCCCTCCGGGCCGGGCTCGTCCACGGTCGGCTGGAGGACGACGGTGTCCGCTCCGGCCTCGGCGAGCCGCCGCACGGCCGCGGCCACCGCGGCGGCGTCCCCCGCCACTCCCACGTCCGGCACCGACGCCACCCCCTCGGCGGCGAGTTCGGCACGCAGCCGGGCGTCGGCGCCCGCCCCCGTGGCGGCCAGGAGGTGGACGACGATCCGGTGGTGGCCGCCGCGCCCGGCCGCCCGCCGCCCTTCCTCGGCGAGCCGCCGGGCCCGCCGTACCCCGTCCACGGAGGTGGCGGCCGTCAGGAGGGTGCCGTCGGCCTTCTCCCCGCGGGGCCGGAGGGTGCGGGGGCCGGTACCACCGGCGAGTACGTCGACCGGGCGCCCCGCAGGCCAGTCCAGGGCGACGTCGTCCAGCCGGACGTACCGGCCGCGCGCACCGACCCGTTCCCCGTGCAGCAGGGCACGCAGGGCACGCAGGGCATCGAGATGCTCACCGAGCAGACCGAGCGGCGAGTCGGCCCGGGCTCCGACCTGTTCCATCCGGTCCTGCACCCCGTGGCCCACGGTCAGGACGGCGCGGCCGGGGAACAGGCGCTCCAGGGTGGCGGCCTCCATGGCGGTGACGGCCACGTTCCTGAGCGGCACGGGCAACAGGCCGATCCCGATCCGCACCCGCTCGGTCCAGGCGAGCGCGGCGGCGGCCGTGGACACCCCGCCCTCCAGGAAGCAGTCCTCCCACAGCCACAGCTCCTCGAGCCCCGCCTCGTCCGCGAGGCGGGCGACGGCGCGCAGCCGCTCGGGCGGGAGCTGGGGGCGGAACACGACACCGAGTGCAGTCATGGGGCCCTTCCTGGTGGGGAGGACGGGAAAGGACAACGCAATCAGGAAACGGGGACTTGCCGCTCCCCGCGGAGGGGAAGGACGAGGCGTGAACACGGACACGGACACGGGCAGGGGCGGGGACGCGCAGGGGAGCGGGAGCTCGGACGGAGCCGGGAACAGGGCGCGGGGAAGGTGGCGGCGGAACGGGCACGGGCGGCTGGGGTGGCGGCGGGACGGGCGCGGGCGGCTGGTCCTGCGGTCGGGCACCGGGGAGGCGCTCAGCGCGCCCGTCCCCCTGGAGATCGCCGCCTCCTACCGGGCGCGGACACGGGGACTCCTGGGCCGGGACTCGGTCGAGGGGGCGCTGCTGCTGTCACCGGCGAGCGGGGTGCACACGTTCGGGATGCGGATCCCGATCGACGTCGCCTATCTGGACCGCCGCCTGACCGTCCTGGCCGTCCGCACGATGCCCCCGGGCCGCCTGGGCCTGCCCCGCCTGCGGGCACGGCACGTCCTGGAGGCGGAGGCCGGGGCCATGGCGGGGTGGGGGCTGCGAGCCGGGGTGCGGGTGGAGGTGGAGGTGGAGAGCGACAGGGACAGGGGGCCGCAGGAGACGCGCTGAGGGACGCACGGGCTCACTGCCGGGTGCGCGGGAAGGACACCTCCACCCGGCGGTTCTTCTTCCGGCCGGCCTCGGTGGAGTTGTCGGCGATGGGGTACTGCTCGCCGTAGCCGCGGACGTCGAAGGTGACGGCCGGATCGTTCAGGTCCTGGTCGAGGACGGCCTGTACGGCGTCGGCGCGCTTCCTGGAGAGGATGTCGCCGTGGGCGGAGGAGCCGAGGTCGTCGGTGAAGCCGAAGACGCGGACGCGGGTCGCGTGCTGCTTCCTGATCTCCTCGACGATGACGGAGACGCGGGCCTTCGCCTCACCGCCGAGTTCGGCGCTGTCCTTGCCGAACAGCACCTCGGCCTGAAGCGCGAAGGTCACGTCGGCGTTGGTGTCCTCCCGCCGCTCGTCCCCGCTCTGGTCCTCCACGACCGACTTGATGTCCAGCACCTTGGCCCCCGCGAGCGTGGCACCCTCCGGAAGCTTCAGATCCGGATCGGTGGGGTCGACCTTGACGGGGGCGGCGGCGGAGGGGGCGGCACCGGGAGGGGTACGGGGACCGGCGTCGTCGGCGACCGCCGTGGCGCCGTGCGCGTACACCGTGAGCAGAAGGACAGCGGCCGTCAGCGCGAGCCGGGGTGTGGTGGTCACTGCTGCCTCACCCGGAGATCTTGACGGTGGCGGAGGAGAAGGTCGGCAGCTGGAAGTCCACCTCGGTCGCGCTCGCGGGGGGCGCCGGGAACTGCATGAAGACCGCCAGGCTCTCGCCCGCCCTGAGTGTGGAGAAGCCCGTGGTCGTCAGAGGACGGCCCTCGGTGTCCCGCAGGACGTAGTACCGCTTCTTGCCCTGGGGATCGATGAGCGTGGCGCCGCCCAGAGATCTGCCGTTCCTGAGGATCTCGGTCTCGTTGCCGCTCAGGGCGGAGGGGACCACGACGCTGCCGGCGCCGTCGTTCTTCAGGGTGCCGTTGACGGTGACGAAGCCCCCCGAATCCCGCTGCGCGGAGGTGATGCGCAGGAGGAGGCCGTCCGAGCCCTTCAGTTCGGCCAGCGGCTCGTCCGACTGCCCCTCCTGGGCGCTCGGACCGGAACCGGTCGCCTCGGAGGCGGACGCCGGACCGTGCGGCTTCTTGTCGTCGCCGCCGCTTCCCCCGCAGCCGGTCACACCGACGGCCAGGCCGGCCGCGACCGTCCATGCGACCATCCCCCTGCGGACCTTCGCAGTCAACCGAATGCTCATCGCTCCGCTTCCTTCGTCACTCATCGTTCGCTTGTCAGCCGGCCCAGATGGACGTCGAAGAGGTCTTCGGGCTTCGGGAGCCCCGATGGGTGGTCGGGGTCCGGGTCCCAGGTCGTGCCGTCGCAGTCGAGCCGGGGCAGCGCGTCGCCCTTGGCCCCTCCGACGGGGAGGTCGACGGTGCAGAGGGGGTCCACCACGGCGGTTGCGGACGCCCTGGACCTGAAGTCCTCCGTCCCGGGTACGACGGAACGGCCGACGGACTTGTTGGTCACCACGTCGACCTGGTAGGTCAGCGACTCCGGGGACCGGCAGGCACTCAGCCGGGCGTCGTTCTGCGCGGCGAGCTGACCGGCCCGCCAGCACGGGTCGTCCACCGCGGCCCTGCCGTCGAAGATGTCCTGCCACTTCTTCGGGTCGGACAGCACCCGCACCCAGTCGTCGGTGAGCTGGGCACGGGCGTTCTGGGCCGCCGCGAGCGCCGCCGCGTCGGCAGCCGTCTGGGCACCGCTGCGGTTCACCGCGCCCTGACCGACCGCGAGGTAGGCCAGAGCAAGAAAGAGCAGGCCCGCCACCACCGTGAGGTAGATGGGGAAGGCCTGCCCCGAGTCGTGTCGTGGAGGAGTCAGCCGCCGGTGACCTGGGCGATCTTCTGGGTGATCGCGTCGTAGATCGACTGACCGATGCTCGTACCCGTGATCGCCAGCACGATCGCCACCACCACGGCGATGATGCCGAGGTACTCCACCGCGGTCTGGCCCCGGTCGTCGCGGGCCGCACGAGAGCGCAGGTACGCGACGGTGGTGTTGAACCATTCGCTCACGGTTTTCCCCTCCAGCTGGGCCTCGGATGGCGGCAGCGTACGGCGCCTCCTCCGGCCGGCCGGAGGGTCCCAGGGCCCAGGGGTGGGCCCAAATCCGCCGGGAGGTGTTCGGGCGGTGGGGCATGTCAGGACACCCCCAGCCACTTCGCCGTCGCCTGCGAGCGGGTGGTGCTGTGCAGCTTGGCGAAGATGTGGTTGATGTGGTTCTTGACCGTCTTCTCGCTGATGAAGCAGGCGGCGGCGATCTGCTGGTTGGTCATGCCGGACGCGATGAGGTCCATGATCTCCGCCTCCCTCGTACTCAGCCGGAACTGTCGCCGGAACGACTGTCCCACAGGGCGTTGCAACTGCGAAAGCGGTTCGGCCGAGAAAGCGGTTAATGGGGGGGAGGATTGACCGGTGCCATGTGCTCGTGCATCTTCGCTGAGGCCGCGGAGGAGTGCACGTGCGGCGCCCGGCGTGACATGCGGCCGTCCCTCCCGTACGTCCCGTACCGCCGCCACCAGCTGCTCCGTCGTGAACTCGCCGTGCACCAGGTATCCCCCCGCCCCCAGCCGCAGCGCCTCTCGTACGGTCTCCGCCTCGTGGCTGTAGGTGAGCATCATGACCGGGGCCAGCCGTGCCAGGTGGGGCAACGCCGAGATTCCGTCGACTCCGGGCATCCGGACGTCGAGGAGGATGACGTCCGGCCGGTGCCGCAGCGCCGCTTCGTACGCCTCGCGGCCGTCCGTGGCCTCCGCGACCACCGTGGTGTCCGGGCGGTCCGACAGCAGGGCCGTCAGCCCCGCGCGGACCACGGGGTTGTCGTCGGCGACCAGCAGCCGCAGCGGCGGTGGGGCCGGCGCCGGCGGCGGGAAGTCCGGCCGGGGTTCGCTGTGCGGGGCCCGCATGGTGGCTCCTCTCAGGCTTCCTGGGAAACGGGGTCGGCTGCCGGCAGGCGGAGGTCCAGGCGTACCTCCGTGCCGCGTTCGTGGCCGCCCCGCCCGATCCGGATGCGGGCGCCCGCCTGCGCGGCCCGTTCGACCATGCCGAGCAGCCCGAAGTGGCCGCGGCCCCGGAGCCGTTCCAGAGTGGTGCCGGGCGGGAGTCCGGTGCCGTCGTCGTGGACGGTGAGGCGGAGCAGGCCGCCGTGGACCGTGGCGCGGATGTCCACCCGGGTCGCGGAGGCGTGGCGGTGGGCGTTCTCCAGGGCTTCCGTGGCGATGGAGAGGACGGGCCGGGCGACGGCGGCGGGCAGGGACGGGAGGGCGGCGGCGTCCTCGGGCCAGTGGCATGTCACCGGCAGGCCGGTACGGCTGGTGAAGGCCCGCGCGTGGCCGGACAGGGCGTGCCACAGGGGGACGGGTGCCGTCGGGTCCGGCTGGTGCCGCCGTAGGTCCGTCAGCAGTTCCCGGGACTCCGCCGCCGCCCTGCGCGCCGAGCGGGACACCAGGGCCGCCTGTTCCCGGACGCGGACCGGGTCGGGCGCCTCCGCCGCGGCCGTGACCGCCAGGCCGTCCGCCGCGAGGGCCACGCCGTACAGGGTCTTGGCGACGGAGTCGTGCATCTCGCGGGCCAGCCGGGCGCGTTCCGCGTCCACCGCCTCCGTCGCCGCGAGCCGGGCCTGGACCGTCGTCAGGGCCTGGGTCGCGGCACCGAAGCGGAGCATCAGGCCGCGCAGGGTGGAGCCCATCGCGCCGGTGATGACGCACAGGCCGGGCAGGAGGAGTGCCTCGGCGACGGGGGCGTGCCGGCCGGCCTTCAGCGTGGTGTGGACCAGGAGCAGGATCAGGGCTTCCAGCGAGGCGAAGCCGGCCGCGCCGCGCCAGCCGTAGACCAGGCCGGCCAGGAGCGGGGTGCAGACGCTGACGTAGGCGAGGGTGGTGTCCGGGCCCGCCGAGACGAGGAGGAAGGCGCCGCAGAGGGTGTCGGCGGCGAGGAGGCTGGGGTGGCGCAGGAGGAGGGGGCCGAAGCGTTCCCAGTCGCGGAAGAGGACGTAGGACACCATGAAGGTCACGACGACGGCCGCGCCGACCAGGCGGGCGCCCAGGCCGGGGGCGGCGTTGAGGAGGGCGGCGGGGGCCGACAGGACGGTCATCGCCAGACGGAAGCCGAAGACCTGCCGGCACAGCGCCTGTAGGGCACGGATCTGAAGCTTCTCGGACGGCTCGGCGGGTACGACCGCCTGCCCCGGCGAGACCCCCGCGGCCCCCTCGGCCCACGGCACCGCACCCCCGGCCTCCTCGGCCGGCGGGATCTGGTTCCCGGCCCCCTCGGCCGACGGCGTCTCGTCCCCGGACACCTCGGCCCATGGCGCCGCGCCTCCGGACACCTCGGCCAACGGCACCGCGCCCCCGGCCTCCTCGGCCCACGGCGTCTCGTCCCCGGACACCTCGGCCGACGGCGCCGCGCCGTCGAACGCCTCGGCCGGCGCGGCAGCGCCGTCGACCGATCGAGCCGCCTCTGACCCCAACGCCTCGCCTCCGGCGGTTTCGACTCCGCCGGCCCCAACGTCCGCACCTCCGACAGCCTCACCGCCAACGGCCCGAGCCCCGACGGCCCCACCACCGACAGCCCCGCCCCCGGCCGCCTCACCCCCGACGGGCCGGCCCCCGCCCCCGTCCGCCCCGTCCGCCCCGCCCCCGCCCCCGCCGGATGGACCCCCGGAGGGACCCGCGCCCCCCACCACCTCGCCCCCGGCGGCCCCCGTACCGCCGGTCGTGTTGCCGGCGCGGTGGGTGAAGCGGCGCCAGGTTGCGGTCGGGCCGGTGCGGCCGGTGTGGCCCGGCAGTGTCACCGTCATGGCCGTCCTCACTTCCCCGTGAGTGAGCCGAAGTCCACCCCGGAGCCCAGCAGCAGGCCCGCGCCGAGCAGGAGCATCGTGGCCGGCACCATGAACGTGGTGATCATCAGCGTGGCCTTGGGCACCGCGCGCGCGGCCTTGCGGCGGGCGTTCTGGGCGTCGGTGCGGCGCATGTCCTTGGCCAGGGAGACCAGGGTGTCCACGATCGGGGCGCCCAGTTCCTCGCCCTGCTGGAGTGCGGTGACGAACATGGCCACCTGTTCGGAGTCGTTCCTGCGCCGGAGTTCCGTGAAGGCCTGGCGGCGGCTCATGCCGAGGTCCATCTGGCGCAGGGTGATGCGCAGTTCGTCGGCCCACGGGCCCTCGTAGCGGATGGCGACCCGTTCCAGGGCCTGGCGGAAGCCGAGCCCCGCGCTGACCACCACCGCGAGGACGTCCAGGAAGTCGGGCAGCGTGCGCTCGATGACGTCCCGGCGGACCCGGATGGCCGACCAGATGCCGACCTCCGTCCAGAAGGCGCCGAAGGCCAGCAGGAGCAGGGCCACGAACCACTGGCCGCGCAGCAGGAAGACGAGGAAGCCCACGCCGCCGAGTGCGCCGTAGACCGCGCGGCGGGCGGCGTAGCGGTCGATGGTCAGGCCGCCGGGGTTGCCCGCCAGGTCGATTTTGCGGCGGTGTCCGGCCACGCGTCGCGGGCCCATGAGGCGCAGGACGGTGGGGGCGTAGCGCATGCCCATCCGGTCGACCGCCGAGCCCACCGCGCCGGTGCGGGTGGCGCCGACCTCCAGGGCGACGGCGAGGTCGGCGGGCAGGCGGGCGTCCGCGCGGTACATGCGCAGGCCCGCGAAGGCGCCCCAGACGCCGAGGCCCGTCAGCAGGGCGAGCAGGAGTGCCATGGTGCCTTCCTCAGACGTCGATCCGGCTCATGCGCCGGATGAGGACGAAACCGACGGCGTACATGGCGAACGCGATGATCACGCTGGCCTGGCCGACCGGTGAGCCGGTCATGCGGTCCAGGGCGCCGTCCTTGACGCCGTTCATCAGGAACAGCGCGCCGATCCCGAGGGCGGGGACGGCGTACGAGGTCATGGTCACCTGGGAGAGCTGGGTGCGGATCTCGCGCCGGGTCTCCTTGCGTTCCTCCAGGGTGTCGGTGAGGTTGCGCAGGGCGGAGACCACCTGGCCGCCCGCCCGGTTGGACAGGACGAGGGTGGTGACCAGGACGACCAGTTCGCGCGAGGGCAGCCGGTCGGCGAGTTCACCGAGGGCGTCGTCGAGCGAGTGGCCGATGGCGAGCTGGTCGGCGACCTTGCCGAGTTCCTCGCCCGCCGGGGCCTCCAGTTCCTCGGCCGCCATGCCGATCGCGGTGCGCAGGGCCAGGCCGGCCTGGGTGGCGTTGGCCAGGATGCGGGCGAGTTCGGGGAGTTGGCCGATGAAGCGTTCGATGCGTTTGCGGCGCTGCCAGTTGAGGAACTGGACGGCCGCCCAGATGCCGATGAGTCCGGCGAGGGGGCCGAAGAAGGGGGCCAGGGTGGCCTGGCCGATCAGCCAGAGCGCGGCGACCGTGAAGAGGACACCGGCGAAGAACTCGCCCGGGGTGACGTCGAGGCCGGTCGCCGCGAGGCGCAGTTCGAGCCGGCGGCCCGGGCGGGTGCGGCGCAGTCGCCGGTCCAGGTCGCGGAAGTGGCGCCGACGGCCGGTCACCGGGGGCGCGCCGGTGTGGGCGAGGCGGTCGACGAGGGCGGCGCGCCGGGCCCGGCCGGAGGCGTAGGCGTGGCTGCCGGCCACCGCGAGGACGCAGGCCAGCAGCGTCACACCGATGGTGAGCCGGACGAGGGTGTGCAGTTCCATTGGTCCTACCTGGCTTCTCGGGTCGCGAGCTGGTCCGCGCAGTGGGCGACGCCGAAGGCCTGGGGGACCGGCTGGCTCGCCATGTAGAGGCGGTCGGCGGTGCGGCGGGGCAGGGGGAAGTACTGGAAGGTGCCGTGCACGCGGCCGTCGGGCGTCATGGGCCGGGCGTCGAACCGGGCGACGGTGGCCAGCCGGTACGGCTCCCCGCCGTGGCTGTCGAGCAGCGCGATCTCGGTGATGCGGCGGGCGCCGTCGGCGAACCGGGTGAGCTGGACGATGACGTCGACGGCGCTGTTGATCTGGTCGTGCAGGGCGACGAAGGGGACCTCGACGTCGGACATGGAGGCCAGGGTCTGGAGCCGGGTGAGGGCGTCCTCGGCGCTGTTGGCGTGCACGGTGGCCAGGGAGCCGTCGTGGCCCGTCGACATCGCCTGGAGCATGTCCAGGGACTCGCCGCCGCGGACCTCGCCGACCACGATCCGGTCGGGGCGCATGCGCAGGGAGTTGCGGACCAGGTCGCGGATGGTGATCTGCCCCTTGCCCTCCACGTTCGGCGGGCGCGACTCCAGGCGGACCACGTGGGTCTGCTGGAGCTGGAGTTCGGCGGAGTCCTCGATGGTGATGATGCGCTCGTGCGGGGGGATCAGCCCGGACAGGGAGTTCAGCAGGGTCGTCTTCCCGGTGCCGGTCGCGCCGGAGACGATGATGTTGAACTTGGCCTGCACCAGCCCGGCCAGCAGGTACACCATCTGTTCGTCGAGCGAGCCGAAGCCGATCAGCTCCTGGAGGGTGAAGGAGCGCGGGAAGCGGCGGATGGTGAGGATGGGCCCGGTCAGGGACAGCGGCGGGATGATGACGTTGACGCGTTCGCCGGAGGGCAGGCGGGCGTCCACCATCGGGTTGGACTCGTCCACGCGGCGGTTGACCGTCGACACGATCCGTTCGATGGTCTGCATCAGCTGGTCGGTGGAGACGAAGCGGAGCGGCAGCTGTTCGACCCGGCCGCCGCGCTCCACGAAGATCGCGTCGGGGCCGTTGACCATGATCTCGGTGACCGACGTGTCCTCCAGGAGCGGTTCGAGGATGCCGAGGCCGAGCGCCTCGTCCACGACCCGGCGGATCAGCTGGGCCCGTTCGACGGTGGACAGGACCGGGCCCTCGCGGCTGATGATGTGCCCGAGGACGCGTTCCAGCCGGGCCCGGCGTTCGGCGGCGGCCAGCGAACTCATCTCGGCGAGGTCGATCTCCTCGAGGAGTTTGGCCCGGTAGGAGGCGACCAGGTGTCCGTCCCCGCCCCGGTTGCCGTGGTCCTCGGGGGTGCTGATGCGTGCCCGCAGGCTCATGGGGTGCTGCTCCTCGCCTGGTGGTCGAGTGGCATGGTGGCGGATTTCCGGGCGGGGTCGAAGTTCCAGCCCGGGACGATCCGCGGGATGGACACGGTGGCGGTGACGGTCACCGAGCCGGCGCCACCGCCGTCCGGGCCGCACGACACCGAGAGCGCGCCGCTGACCGCCTGCGCGCACGCCTGTTGCGCGTCCTGCCCCAGGGACGCCGCCCGCGCCCCGGCCCGGGCCGCCGTAGCGGCCTGCTCGGCGGCGTAGGCGACGGCTCCGATCTGGATGCCCGCCATGGCCACGATCAGCAGAACCGGGACGAACCCGAGGTACTCGATGGCGACTTGGCCCGCGTCGCGCCGTCCGTGCCGGTACGGCATATCAGCGCTTCACCTCCTCGACGGCCCCGGCGTGGCCCCTGACCTCGACCGGGAAGTCGATCAGTCCGGGGAAGAGGACGGGTACGTGCAGCGTGACCTCGGCGGTCACGTAGCCGCTCGCGTTGCAGTCCACTTCGGCACTCCCCTTCCATGCCGCCGACAGGTGCGCGAGCCCCGCCGCCGAGCAGGCCGCTTGCCGTGCTCCGCCCCGCGGTGCCGCCGTTCCCGCCCGCACCGCCTCGTCCGCAGCATTCCCGGCGAGCGTGAAGGTGTACCCCACGAGTACGGCCTGCCACGCGAGCACCAGCGTCAGGACGATCAGCGGCGTCATCCCCAGGAACTCGACGCTGACCTGTCCGCGGTCTCCGCGGCCCACGCGTGCTCCGCGGTCTCCACTCCGTCTCATGGGCCGCTCACTCCTTCCGCCGTCGCAGTCCGGCGGCTCCGCGGCCCGTGCCGCGGTGGGCGCCCTCGCCCGCCTTCACGAGCCCCAGCTCCCCCGCGAGCGCCCACAGCGCCTGCTTCACCGTGCTCCTGCCGTCCAGCTCGTGGACCCGCCCGGCGTCCACGACCCCTTGCAGCTCCCGGTAGTTGGCGGGGACGACGGTACGGGCGACTGCCGTGCCGGTGATGCGCCGGATCAGGGCGGGCTGGATCTCCGTGTTCCGCGCGTGCCGGTTGACGACCACTGTCGTCTCCTCGGCCTTGCGGATCTGGAGCCGGTCCCACATCCGTACGGTCCGTTTGGCGGCGCGTACGGCGATGACGTCCGGGGTGGTCACCAGGAGCGCGGTGTCGGCCATCTCGACGGCCACCGCGCCCGCGCCGCTGAGCTGGGAGCCGCAGTCGACGACGACGATCTCGTAGCGGGTGCGCAGGGCGCTGACGATCTGGCGGGCGGCCCGGTCGGTGACCTCCTCGCCGCGTTCGCCCTCGCCGGGGGCGAGGAGCAGGGCGAGTCCGGTGTCGTGGCGGAAGACGGCGTCGGCGAGGACGCGCGGCGAGATGTCGGTGATGGCGGCCAGGTCGACCACCGAGCGGCGGAACTGGATGTCCAGGTAGGAGGCGATGTCGCCGGTCTGGAGGTCGAGGTCGAGGAGCGCGGTGGCGCGGCCGGAGGCCTGGGCGGCGAGGGCGAGCTGGACGGCGGTGAGGGTGGCGCCGGTGCCGCCCTTGGCGCCGCTGACCGTGACGACCGTGCCGCCGGCCCCGCCCGTCACGTCGGCGCCGTGGCCGAGATGACGGCGTACGCCCGTCGACCACTGGGCGACGGCCTGGACGCGGCCGGCGAGTTCCTCGTACGACAGGGGGAGCGCGACCAGGCCGCGGGCGCCGGCGTCCATGGCGGCGGCGAACAGGCCGGGGCTCGCGTCGGTCGTGACGAGGACGACGCCGACGGCCGGGAAGCGCAGGGCGATCTCCCGGATCAGCTCCAGGGCCGGGACGGGGCCGATGCGTTCGTGGACGACGACGACTTCCGGGAGTTCCTCGACCGATTCGGCGGCGAGCCGGGCGAGGGTGTCGACCAGCTGGGTGGAGTCACCGGCCGGGGGCTGGGGTTCGGCGTCGGGGAGCTGGCTGAGCAGGGTGACGAGGGAGCGGACGGCGTCCGGGTCCGCGCCGGCCGGGAGGATCCTGGTGGGCATGGCCGCCTCTCACTTGTCCGTCGCGAGTTCGTAGGTGCGGTCCTTGTCGGGGACGCTGGTCTCGCTGCCGGGGGCCACGAGCGCGAGCCGGACGCGCTGGGCGAAGGACTCGGCGTAGGTGATGCGCTGGGCGTCGATGGTGGACAGCGCGAAGGTGATGGGGACGGCTTCGGTGGGCTGCTGGGTCCTGTCGCGGTCGGGGTTCAGGGCGGTGATCCGGCCGACGTCGAGGACCCGTGCGTTCGTGACGATGATCTTCGACTGGTCGGGGTCGCTGTCCTTCTTCCCCTCGAAGGTGGCGTACACGTTGACGCGCGCCCCGAGGGTGATCTTGCCGGCGACGCCGGTCGCCGCGTCGATCATGATGGCGACCTCCTGCTGGCCGGGCCGGAGGGCGGGCCGGTCCACGATCATGTCGGTCTGGAGCAGGGAGCCGGGGTGCAGCGTGGTCACGGCGATCTTGCCGCGGAGCTGGCGGAGGTCGGTGACGGCGCGGTCGGAGAGCCACCGCCTGGGCATCCGGATCCGCTGGAACTGGCCCGCGTCCAGCGTGGTGTACGGCTGCACCTCGGATCTGACCCGGTAGGCGGTGACCTCGGGCCCGACCTTGGAGTTCGCGTCGTGGACGACGGAGAGGACGCCGGCGAACGCGCCGAGAGCGCACAGGACCGACAGGATCAGGAGTATCACGCCGCGGCGCTGACGGGAGTTCATGAACCGTGCAACCTCATTGGGGGAATCGGTCGAGCGGGATGTGAGGGCGGTGTCCGGGCCGGTCAGGCGGGCGTCCGCCGGTCCGGTGCGCGGGGCGGCTCGTGGGCGGGCGGGGTGGCGGAGCAGAAGACGCAGCGGTCGCCGATGACGTCCATGCCGCACCAGTGGCAGCTGGTCCGGCGCACGGAGGTGACCAGTTGGTAGAGGACGGAAAGGTCGGCGAGGTAGCTGCAGAACTCGACGAGGCGGCCGGTCCCCCACCACACCGGGGACTCGGCGGGCAGTGGGGTCTCGCGCAGGCCGTGCACGTTCCACGCCGTACCGAGTCCGGCCGCCCAGTCGCTCTGCAACTGCCCTTTGGCGAGAAGCATCCAGGTGCCGAACTCGGGCCCGTCCAGGGTGGCGTCGGGGGCGACCCTGACGAGCTGGGGCTCGGGGTGGGCGAGGACCGCGAACTGACTGCCGGGCACCCAGGACCGGGCGTGCGCCTTGAGTCCGACCGGCACCCGGTCCAGCCTGGCGACGGAGCCGAGGACGGCTCCGGCGTGGAGGTAGTGGGTGAGCAGCCGTCCGGCGGAGGCGAGCACGCCCGGGCTCAGGTCGCAGGAGGCGAGCTGGCGCAGCTGCCGGGCCAGGACGGCGACGGCGAGGGGCGGCAGCCCGGGCCGGAACAGGGCGATACGGTCACTTTCCAGCAGCGAGCGCAGGGTGTACAGCCGCCGTACGACCGGTTCCGGGGTGGCCTGTGAGCAGACGACGACGACATGGCCGTACTGCTCGGTGAGGGTGTGCAGTTCGGTGAGCGCGTGGTCCAGCGGTCTGTCGTCGAGGCCGCTCAGCACGGCGGCGGGCATGGTCCGTTCGTCCTGTGCCGGCAGTGCCATGTCGGCACTGGTCACGGCAATGGCAGTTGGCACGCGCAGCTCCCCGCTCTTCACACCTTCCGGCCCACCGGTGTGACTCCCGTGCGCCGGGCGACTTCATTGCGTGACTACCTGAGCACTGTATCCACGGGCGTATGGCCGGAGAACAGCGTTTGTGGAGCCGGTGTGGAAGTCTCCCGGCGCAAGTCCCTTCAAACCGGCACAGGTTGATCCTCCGTCCGGAAACGTGTTTGGTCTGGACCTCTTGACACCTCGATTGGTCTGGACCAACTTGGGAGGCGAGCGGTGGCCACCGCGCTCTCCCCCTCTCCCCGCCAACTCCCCACCGAAAGGCTCCCTGTGGACCGCGCACCAGGCATACCCAGACCCCGCGGACGGCGGCTCGCGACGTGGTCCGCCGCCACCGCCCTCGCCCTTTCGGTCGCGGGCCTCGCCGCGGCCACCCCGGCCTCCGCGGCGGACGTCAACAACGTGAGGAACGCCGGCTTCGAGTCCGGCCTGGCCAACTGGACCTGTACGGCGGGCAGCGGTACGACGGTCTCCTCCCCCGCGCACGGCGGCTCCGCCGCCCTCAAGGCGACTCCGGCCGGTCAGGACAGCGCCCAGTGCACCCAGCCGGTGGCGGTCAAGCCCAACTCGACGTACACGCTGAGCGCGTGGGTGCAGGGCGGCTACTCCTACCTCGGCGTGACGGGCACGGGCACCACGGACGTCTCCACGTGGACCCCCGACTCCTCCTCCTGGAAGCAGCTGTCGACGACGTTCACGACCGGCGCGTCGACGACGTCCGTCACCGTCTACACCCACGGCTGGTACGGCCAGGCGGCCTACTACGCCGACGACGTCTCGGTCTACGGCCCCGACGGCGGCGGTGGCGGCGGCAGCGACCCCGCCCCGACGGTCCCGGCGGCGCCGGGCGGCCTGTCCGTGACCGGCACGACGTCCTCCTCGGTGTCGCTGTCCTGGTCCACGGTGTCGGGCGCCACTGGCTACAACGTCTACCGCAACGGCACCAAGGTGACGGCGGTGACCGGCACGTCCGCGGCGGTCACCGGCCTGTCCGCCTCGACGGCGTACACCTTCCAGGTCACGGCGACCAACGCGGCGGGGGAGTCGGCCAAGTCGGCGTCCGTGACCGGCACGACGTCCGCCGGCACCGGTGGCGGAGGCGGCGGCACCCTCCCCAAGCACGCGGTCACCGGCTACTGGCAGAACTTCAACAACGGCGCGACCGTCCAGAAGCTGTCCGACGTCCCCTCCGCCTACGACATCATCGCCGTGGCCTTCGCGGACGCGACCTCCACCCCGGGAGCCGTGTCCTTCAGCCTGGACTCGGCCGGCCTCGGCGGCTACACGGCCGACCAGTTCAAGGCCGACATCAAGGCGAAGCAGGCGGCCGGGAAGAAGGTCGTCATCTCGGTCGGCGGCGAGAAGGGCTCCGTGTCGGTGAGCGACGCGGCCTCGGCGACGAACTTCGCCAACTCCGTCTACTCGCTGATGCAGACGTACGGTTTCGACGGCGTCGACATCGACCTGGAGAACGGCCTCAACGCGACCTACATGACCCAGGCGCTGCGCGCGCTGTCGGCGAAGGCGGGCTCGTCCCTGATCCTCACGATGGCCCCGCAGACCATCGACATGCAGTCGACGTCCGCGGCCTACTTCCAGACGGCCCTGAACGTGAAGGACATCCTCACGGTCGTCAACATGCAGTACTACAACAGCGGTTCCATGCTGGGCTGCGACGGCAAGGTCTACAGCCAGGGCACGGTCGACTTCCTGACCGCGCTGGCCTGCATCCAGCTGGAGGGCGGCCTCGCCCCGTCCCAGGTGGGCCTCGGCCTGCCGGCGTCACCGAGCGGCGCGGGCAGCGGCTACGTCTCCCCGACGGTGGTCGACAACGCCCTGGACTGCCTGGCCAAGGGCACGGGCTGCGGCACCTTCAAGCCCTCCAGGACCTACCCCGACCTGCGCGGCGCGATGGCCTGGTCCACCAACTGGGACGCGGCGTCCGGCAACGCCTGGTCCAACTCGGTGGGCGCCCACGTGCACGCCCTGCCGTGACCTGACCCGCACGGCGGCACCGGCGCCCGGACCCCCCACGGTCCGGGCGCTGTCGCGTGCGGGGGCTGCTGGCCGGACCCGGCCGGTCGGGCCGGTACCGCGTTGCGGTGGCCAGGGTCGGAATGTGATGATCCCGGGCATGGCTGAGCACGGGGGAGACGCCAACGCGGCGGCGCATGCCCGCAGGTCACGGCTGTACGACTACGCGGAACCGACCGTGTCCGAGCGGGAGGAGAGCGGGGCCGCGGAGGCATCCGGCATCCCCGCCGCCGACGCCGTCGAACGCGGGCGCCGCGCGTTCGCCGCCGTCCTGCTGGGCGAGTTCCGGCGCACGGCCGTACTCGTCCCCCTCGACGCCGAGGACGGCAGCCCGCTGACCGCGGACTTCGGCGGCGTCCGCTGGTTCTACGCCTTCTCGGACGAGCCGGCTCTGGCCCGGTTCGCGCTCGCGCGGGGCGAGGGCGGCCGGGAGTGGCCGTACCAGCGGTGGCTGGGTGCCCGTCTGCTGGACGCGGCCGTGCCGGCGACGGGGGTTGTGTGCGGGGTGGCGCTGGACTGCGCGGACGGTGCGGGCGGAACGCTGTTCCCCCCGGTGCGCGGGGTCGTGCCGGACGCGGTGGCGGTGGACGCCGGCGGTGAGACGGGGGACGAGCGGTGACCGACAGCGGCAAGGACCTCGAGGCCGGCGGCCTGCACCTGATCGCCAAGGGCCTGACCGACGCCCTGGGCGAACTCGGGGAACTGGGCATGGTCGGGGATGCCGGGGCCGGGCGCGGCTTCGGGAGGATCGCCCTGTCCGGGCTGGAACTGGGCCACGAGGGGCTGACGGGGGATTTCACGTCGTTCTGCGAACGCTGGGAGTGGGGCGTGCGCTCGCTGATCGACGAGGGGAACGGCTTCGCGATGAAGACGCGTCTGGCGGCGGGCACCTACTACGAGAACGACCGGTACGTCGAGGGCACCCTCAAGGTGGTCACCAACGCGGCCGTCGGCAATCCGTACACCTCCGAGGAGGACGTGCAGAAGAAGGGCTGGGGCGACATCGCCACGTCGGGCGCGTTCGGCGGTGATGTCGACTACAGCAGGGAGTCCTTCGCACAGGCGCGGGACAACAGCGTGCAGGGCTGGAAGGACGCCGGACGCGACGTGATGACCCCGCACACCGTCGCACCGGCGGGCCTGAACCCCGCCGACCTGCACGAGACGTTGGGCATCTCGGACGACCGGTACGGCCGGCTGCTGGACGACACCTTCGGCCCCTCCCCCGAGGCCCGCGCCGAGGCCGCCGCCGAACGGCAGGGCGGTGCGGGCTGATGGGCATCGGAGACATCACCGATTCGCTGCTCAGCGGCGGCGAGGATCTCGTCGACGGCGGCAAGAAGCTCCTCGGCAAGGGCGTCGACTACGCCACCGACAAGATCGGTGAGGGCCTGGACCACCTCGGGGCGCACAAATGGGCCGACGTGGTGGAGGACTGGGGCGACGGCATCGCCTCCGACCTGGGCGCGACCCCGGGTGAGCAGCAGCTCGGCGAGAGCGACGAGGCGGACGAACTCGTCCACGGCAGCCCGGCGAAGATCCGGGAGAGCGCCAAGCACCTGCGGGACTTCCACGGCGCGTTCGACAAGGTCGGCCAGGGGCTGAGGAAGGTCGACTCCTCCGGCTGGCAGGGCGAGGGCGGTGACGCCTTCCGCAAGAAGTTCGGCGTCCACCCCGCCAAGTGGGCGCAGGCCGCCGAGGCGTGCGGGACGGCGGCCGGGGCGCTGGAGTCGTACGCCGACACGGTGAAGTGGGCGCAGGGCCAGGCCCGGGAGGCCGTGGAGCTCTACAACAAGGGCGTGAAGGCGTCCAAGGCGGCGTTCGAGACCTACCAGCGGCAGACCCGGTCGTACAAGGCCAAGGCCGAGGCGGGCGAGGATCCCGGCCCCGGACCCGGCCCGTTCCGCGACCCGGGCAAGGCCGTCGTCCAGGCCGCGCACCACAAGCTGGCCGAGGCCCGCAAGCAGCGCAACACCGCCGCCTGTGAAGCCCAGGGCAAGGTCAAGGCGGCCCTGGCCCACGCCCCCGCCGAACCACCGCCCCTGCAACGCGTCGAGCACGACCTCTCCGACGGTTTCCAGTCCACCGCCACCGAACTCGCCCACGTCACGGCCGGCGCCCTCAAGGGCACGGCCGGCCTGGTCGACTTCGTCCGCGGCCTGAACCCGGCCGACCCCTACAACATCACCCACCCGGCCGCCTACCTCCAGAACGTCAGCATGACGCTCTCCGGCCTGGTCTCCAGCGGCACGCACCCCGAGCGGACCGCGAAGACCATGTACGACGAGTTCCGCAAGGACCCGTCGGAGTTCGGCGGCCGCATGATCCCCCAGTTCTTCGGCACCGACGGCCTCGGCGTGGAGGCGGGGCTGGCGAAGGACGCGGCGGAGGCGGGCCTCGCGCGCCAGGCGGCAGAAGCGGCGGCGGCCCGGGAGGCACGGGCGCGGGCGGAGGGCACGGCGGGGAGGTCGGCCCGGGACACGGTCGACCACGATCCTCCGCGGCACTCGCACGACGAGCACAGCGCCAAGGGCTGCGGCGACCCGGTCAACGTGGCCACCGGCACGATGTACCTGCCGCAGACGGACGTCACCCTCCCCAGCGTGCTGCCGCTCCTCCTGACCCGCCGGGTCGAGTCCGGCTACCGCCTGGGCCGGTGGTTCGGCCCGTCCTGGTCCTCCACGCTGGACCAGCGCCTGGAGATCGACGCGGAGGGGGTCGTCCTCGTCACGGAGGACGGCCGGCTCCTGTCGTACCCCCACCCGGCGCCGGGCCTGCCCACCCTGGCGAGCCACGGCCCCCGCCTCCCCCTGGACCGGGTGGCGGACGGCTACACGATCACGGACCCCCGCACCCACCGCACCTGGCACTTCGCCGACCGCGGCCCCGGCCTCGCGGTCCTGGAACAGGTGGACGACCGCAACGGCAACTGGATCACCTTCGAGTACGACGCCGGGGGCACGCCGCTGGGCGTCTTCACGAGCGCAGGACAGGGCGTCCGCATCACCACGGACGCGGGCCGCGTCACGGCGTACCACCTGACCGCCACCGGCGAGGAACTGAAGCGCTTCGGCTACACGGACGGCAACCTCACCGAGGTCGTCAACTCCTCGGGCCTCCCGCTGCGCTTCACGTACGACGAGCGGGGCCGTGTCACGTCCTGGACGGACACGAACGACCGCGGCTACGCGTACGAGTACGACGAGCAGGACCGCTGCACCGCCCAGAGCGGCGCGGCGGGCCACATGGCCGTGCGCCTGACGTACGGGGACCCGGACCCCGTGACGGGCCTGCGCACCACGACGGCGACGACGGCCCGGGGCCACACGCACCGCTACCTGATCAACGAGACCTGGCAGGTGGTGGCGGAGACCGACCCGCTGGGCGCGACGGTCCGCCACGTACGCGACCGCCACCACCATCTGCGCTCCACGACGGACGCGCTGGGCCGCACGACGACGTTCGAGTACGACGGGACCGGCAACCTCACGCGCGTCGTCCGCCCGGACGGCCGCGAGGCAAGGGCGGAGTACAACGAGCTGGGCCTGCCGGTGAAGGTCGTGAGTCCGGCCGGCACGGTGATCCACCGGACGTACGACGACCGGGGCAACCGCACCTCGGTGACGGACGCGGCGGGCCGGACGACCCGCTTCACGTACACGGAGGCCGGCCACCTGGCCTCGGTGACGGATCCCGCGGGGAACACGACGACGGTCGTCTGTGACCGCGCGGGCCTCCCGGTGGGGGTGACGGACCCGCTGGGCGCGACCGTGCGCCACGAACGGAACGCCCTGGGCCTGCCGACCGCGATCACGGACCCCACCGGCGCCGTGCCCCGTCTCGCCTGGTCGGTCGAGGGCCACCTGACCCGCCGTACGGCCCCCGACGGCACGACGGAGACGTGGACGTACGACGGCGAGGGCAACTGCACGGCCCACACGGACCCGCTCGGCGGCGTCTCGCGTTTCGAGTACACCCACTTCGACCTGCTGACCGCCCGCACCGGCCCCGACGGCGTCCGCTACGAGTTCGACCACGACACGGAACTGCGTCTGACCCGGGTCACGAACCCGCAGGGCCTGACCTGGACGTACGAGTACGACGCCGCCGGCCGCCTGCGCGCGGAGACCGACTTCGACGACCGTGTGCTGACGTACACCTACGACCCGGCGGGACGCCTCGCCTCCCGCCGCAACGCGCTCGGCGAGGAGGTGACGTTCCGACGCGACGAACTCGGCCAGGTCCTCCGCAAGAACGCGGCCGGCCAGGTCACCACGTACGCCTACGACCTGACCGACCAGCTCGCGGGGGCGACGGGCCCGGACGGCACGACCTTGACGCTGCTGCGCGACCGCCACGGCCGCCTGCGCTCCGAGACGGTCGACGGCCGGACACTCACGTACACCTACGACACCCTGGGCCGCCGCACGGGCCGCACGACCCCGGCCGGCGCCGTCTCCACCTGGTCCTACGACGCGGCGGGCCGCCGCACGGACATGGTGGCGTCGGGCCGTGCCATCGACGTCACGTACGACGACGCGGGCCGCGAACTGACCCGCCAGGTCGGCGGGGCGATCACGCTGGAGCACACCTTCGACGCGCTGGGCCGCCTGAGCACCCAGTCGGTGACCGGCGCACACGGCCGCACGGTCCAGCACCGGGCGTACACCTACCGTGCCGACGGCAACCTGACCGGCATCGAGGACCGGCTCTCCGGCTCCCGCCACTTCGACCTGGACGCGGCGGGCCGGGTGACGGCGGTCCACGCGGCGGGGTGGACGGAGCGGTACGCCTACGACGAGGCGGGCAACCAGACCCGGGCGTCCTGGCCACCGGACCATCCGGGCGCGGAGGCGGCCGGCTCCCGCTCGTACGCGGGCACCCGCATCACCCGGGCCGGCAACGTCCGCTACGAACACGACGCGCTGGGCCGCATCACCCTGCGCCGCAAGACCCGCCTGTCCCGCAAGCCGGACACCTGGCGCTACGAGTGGGACGCGGAGGACCGCCTGACCTCGGTGGTGACCCCCGACGGCACCCGCTGGCGCTACACCTACGACCCCCTCGGCCGCCGCACGGCGAAACTCCGCATGGCGGACGACGGCGAAACGGTGCTGGAACGGGTGACCTTCACGTGGGACGGCACCACCCTCTGCGAACAGACGACAACCTCCGCCGGCCTCCCCCACCCGGTCACCCTCACCTGGGACCACCAGGGCCTGCGCCCGCTGTCCCAGACGGAACGCATCACAGCGGCCGACGCGCCACAACAGGAGATCGACTCCCGCTTCTTCGCGATCGTCACCGACCTGGTCGGCACCCCCACCGAACTGATCGACGAACAGGGCGCCATCGCCTGGCACACCCGTAGCACCCTGTGGGGCACAACGGCGTGGTCGACAAACAGCACGACGTACACACCCCTACGCTTCCCAGGCCAGTACTACGACCCGGAAACGGGCCTGCACTACAACTACTTCCGCCATTACGACCCGGAAACGGCACGATACCTGACGCCGGATCCTCTTGGATTGACACCAACACCAAACCCGGCCATATACGTCGACAACCCACTCACGTGGACCGACTCTCTTGGGTTGGCGCCAGACTGTCCCCCTAAAGGGGAAAAGGGAAATCCCTTCGGTCGGCGAGAAGACGCCGAACGCGCAGCATTCGAAACAGCAGGCGTGCCGTACGGCACGGTGCCTGACGCGGAGTGGATCGTCATGGGGGATAAAACACTCAAACATAGCCCCGGATTTGCTTACGCCCCCGATTTGACCCACTGGGGGCGTTTTCGGCAGTTCGAAACGGAGAACGGTTCACGCGTCATCGTCGAACATACACACGACCCGGCCGGGCCGCATTTCCACGCCGGCACACCGAAAGGCTTCAGCCCCGCAGATCACGCTAGAGGTGCAGTCAATTTCGGATGGGATAATTCTGCGGAAGGATATGCAACAAGGGAGCGTTACCGCGCATTGAACAAGCCCGGCGGAGACCATCATTTCTTTTACGACGAGTAGGCGAGTATCACATTGAGCGATGAAATCAAGCGCCGTTTCGAGAATGCAGGCCTTGCGGTGATCGGAACATTTTCCGGGACCGGTCCGACCGTTATCGAAGCTTTTCACCGAGTAGTGAACGTAGAGGCGCAGCCTGTCGAGACCATTCCCCGCGACACACCCGACCTCGCCGTGCGAGTCAATGAGGCCTGGACTAGGAACGCGCGCGGAACAGGAGTTCTGAACGAGGACGATTCTTTCCTCGCCGCCGGCAGCCTGGAACATGGATGGTTCCACGTAAGACTGACCAGTGCAACCAACCTCTTTTCATTGCAGGATCCGGAGGGTGACCTTCTCTTCGTCGCACGGGATCTGAGCGGCCAGCAGGTATGTGCGGTGAGCAGGGAAGGAGCCGAGTACTGGATCCTCGAGGAGGAATTTCGTTAGGGCGATACAGCACCATTACAGGCGAACGGAGAATCATTGAAGCATCCAGGCATGAGGGCACCTTCCGCGCCACTCATCCCATCGCGTTCTGCCAGTGAGTCCAGAGTTGACCGGACGCTCTTGCGCAGGGCGGACCTTCTTCGGTCAAGGCCCGCGTGTCGCCGACGGGCGGATGCGGGCCGTGTACATCCGAGGGCGTGCTGCCCGCGCCGGCTTCAGCGTCGAGAGCGCCCCCTGAGGGACGGTCCCTGTGGCTGCGCGCGACGCCACATCGCCCACCCCCCTGTTACCCACTTTCGGGTGAGGGGTGTCGTGTCGTGTTCGTGAGTTGGGCGCTCAGTGGCAATGCGTCTCATACGTGGACATTGCATCCATGAGTCACAGATATGTGCGCGAATCGTAACGGTGCCCGGCGTCTCGGTGATCGGCCCGTGCGCCGCTGCATGGTGTGGATGTGCGGCCGACCGGCCGCCACCCGTACACCGCACTTCGCCGCACCGGTCCGTCCCGGGCTGTCGGCAGCGGGGTGTGTACAGCCCTTGCGAAGGGGGACTTCGTGTCCGTTTCCGTATCCGTCACCGCCCGCCGTGTCGCCGCCGCCACCGTGGCGGCGGCCGCCGTCGTGGGTGCCGTGGCACTGCCGGCCTCGGCCGTCGACCGTGACCACCACCGCTCGCACCGCGCCGAGGTGGTCATCAGCGGCGTGCAGCACTCCTCGTCGGTCCGCCACGACCGCTTCGAGCGCCCCCTGAACCGGGAGTGGGTGGAGCTCGCCAACGAGAGCCGCCGAGCCGTGAACCTCGACGGGTGGACGCTGTCCGACGAGGACGGCCACACCTACACCTTCCGGTACTACCGGCTGGCGGGAGACGCGACCGTCCGCGTGCACACCGGGTTCGGCCGGGACAACCGGAACGACCTCTACCAGGACCGCCGCCAGTCCGTGTGGGGCGACGACCACGACACCGCGACCCTCCGCAACGACCGCGGCCGCTTCGTCGACTCCGTGTCCTGGGGCGACGACGACCGCGACCACCGCGAACACCGCGGCGACGGCGACGACCGTGACCACCGCGAGCACCGCGGCGACGGCGGCGACGACCGTGATCACCGCGGTGACGACCACCGCGACGGCGGACGGCACGGTGAGCGTCGCTGATCCCCGCCCGTCCGTGCGGCGGTGAGGACTGACCTCGCCCACCGGCAGCGCGCCCTTCCCCCCGGGGAACGGCGCGCTGTCCGCATGCCCACCGCGCGCGGCAGCGCCTCACGGGGCGGGGCGCACGCGCGAAAGGCGCCGGTCCATTCGTCCGCGTCCACGGTGTGCTCGTCGATGACGGAACACTCCGGCTCCCCCCTTCGCATGGGAGGTGGCCGATGTCGGTGCCCCCCGGCCCTCCACCCCTTACGCGTACTTGACCCAGGCATGCCAACCCCTCACCATGAGCGCCAGCCCGCACAGCGGACTCACAGCAACGCCTCACGGCGGGTCCGCATCAGCACGTCGCACTGACGCACCCCCCAGCTCCCCAGCTCCGTCCCCCACTTCCGGCGATCCCGGAATCCCTGGAGACCCAAGGAGAGTTCATGCGACTTCGTATCCGCGGCTCCGGCGCGCCCGGCGGCAGACGTACCGCCGCCCTCGGCGCCCTGCTCGCCCTCGCCCTCGCCGCCCCCGTCTCGGCCGCCGTCGGTCAGGCCAGTGCCGACAGTGTCCGCCGGGCCGCTCCCTCCGGTGACGACGTCCGGCAGTACGAGATCCATCAGAGCACGACTCCCGTGACCCGTACGGCCATTCAGGCGACCGGGGTCACCGTCGACGAGGCCGACGAGGAGACCGTCGTCGTCTCCGGGCGGGCGGAGCAGATCCGGCGGCTGCGCCGGCTGGGGTACGACGTCCAGCCCCTGGGCGCCGCGCCGCAGCGGGCCGGAGCCCGGCTGTACGACTTCCCGAGCGCCGACTCGAAGTACCACAACTACGCCGAGATGAACGCCGAGATCGACCAGCGGCTCGCCGCCTACCCGGGCATCATGAGCCGGCGGGTGATCGGGAAGTCGTACCAGGGGCGGGACATCGTCGCCATCAAGGTCAGTGACAACGTCGGCACCGACGAGGACGAGCCCGAGGTGCTGTTCACCGCCCACCAGCACGCGCGCGAACACCTGACCGTGGAGATGGCGCTGTACCTGCTGCGGGAGCTGGGCGCGGGATACGGGACCGACTCCCGGATCACGAACCTCGTCAACAGCCGGGAGATATGGATCGTCCCGGACCTGAACCCGGACGGGGGCGAGTACGACATCGCCAGCGGGTCCTACCGGTCGTGGCGGAAGAACCGGCAGCCGAACTCCGGTTCGTCGTACGTCGGTACGGACCTCAACCGGAACTGGGACTACAAGTGGGGCTGCTGCGGCGGTTCCTCCGGGTCGACGTCCTCGGAGACCTACCGCGGGTCCGCCGCCGAGTCCGCGCCCGAGGTGCGGGTCGTCGCCGACTTCGTGCGCAGCCGGGTCGTCGGCGGGCGGCAGCAGATCAAGGCCGGGATCGACTTCCACACCTACAGCGAGCTGGTGCTCTGGCCGTTCGGGTACACGTACGCGGACACGGCGTCCGGGATGACCGCGGACGACGCCGCCGCGTACAAGGCCGTGGGGCAGAAGATGGCGGCGAGCAACGGGTACACGCCGGAGCAGTCCAGTGACCTGTACATCACCGACGGGTCGATCGACGACTATCTGTGGGGCACACAGAAGATCTTCGACTACACCTTCGAGATGTATCCGGCGTCCGGCGGAGGCGGGTTCTACCCGCCCGACGAGGTGATCGAGCGGGAGACCTCCCGGAACAAGGACGCCGTGTTGCAGCTGCTGGAGAACGCGGACTGCATGTACCGGGCGATCGGCAAGGCCGCCCAGTACTGCGGCTAGCGGCTAGGCCTCCTCGAAGTAGGCGTCGAGCACCGCGTCCAGTGCCGACTCCCACTCCGTGAAGCGCGCCCTGGCCGCCGCCTCGATCTCGATCGGGTACCAGCGGCGGTCAGGGGTGTGCACGGTGACCGTGAAGCGCTTGCCGAAGCGGGGCGACTCCGTCTCCACCGCGGCGATCTCGTCCCAGCCGAACTCGCAGTCCTCCTCGTCCAGGCGGAGGCGGATCCCCCGGTGGTCGGCGACGATCCGGGCCCGGCGGTCGGACGCCTCGAACACCGGTCCTTCGGCCGGCTGTTCGCCGTCCGCCGCGTCGGCCGTCGTCCCGGCGGCCGTCGTCCCGGCGGCCACCGGATCGTCCGCCACCGCGTCGTCCGCCACCGGGTCGTCCGTCACGGGATCGTCCGACACCGGGTCCTCGGCCGCCGGCTTGCCGGCCGCCGAGTCCTTCGCCGGCGGACCCGTAGGTGACGGGCCCGTGATGCCCGGGATGTAGGCCGGGTCGAAACCGGCGCCCGTCACGGGCTCGGCCTTCACCAGCTTGGCCTTCAACGGCTCGGCGTTCAACGGCTCGCCCTCCGACGGCTTGCTGCTCGCTCCTATGCGCTGCTCCACGGCGGCAGTATGGACGACTTCCCTGTGCCGGAACCAGTCAGGCCACGAACACGCTGACCACACCGGCCACCGCGAACCCCGCCAGTGACAGCACCGACTCCAGAACCGTCCATGTCCGCAGGGTGTCGCGTTCGCTGATGCCGAAGTACTTCGCCACCATCCAGAAGCCGCCGTCGTTGACGTGCGAGGCGAAGATGGAACCTGCGGAGATCGCCATGATGACGAGGGCGGTGAAGGCCTGGGAGTGGTGGTCCGCCGCCAGCAGGGGTGCCACGATGCCCGCCGTCGTCACGATGGCCACGGTCGCCGAGCCCTGGGCGACCCGCAGCACGAGCGAGATCAGGTAGGCGAGGGCGATCACCGGCAGTCCCACGCCGTGGAAGGTGTCCGACAGGGCCTGGGCGACCCCGCCGGCCTTCAGTACGGCGCCGAAGACCCCGCCCGCGCCGACCACGAGCAGGATGTTGCCGACGGGCTTCAGGGACGCCGTCGACACCCTCTCCAGGGAGGTGCGGGACCAGCCGCGCCGGATGCCGAGGAGGTAGCAGGCCAGGAGCAGGGCGACGGTCAGGGCGACGAAGGGGTTGCCGGCGAACTCCAGCACCGAGCGGCCGGGGGACGGGGCCAGGGCGACGGAGGAGAAGGTCGCGGCGAGGATGAGCAGCAGGGGCGTGCCGATGATGGCGAGGACCGTGCCGAGCGGTACCGGCCGCTCCTGCTGCGTCACGCCCTGCGCGCGCTGTTCGGCGAGGACGGTCCGCTTCGCCTCCTCCGCGGCGTCGGCCATGTCCTGCGGTACGGCGACGAAGATCCGCTGTCCGACCCAGGTGGCGTACGCCCAGGCGGCCAGGACGGCGGGGAGGCCGCAGACGGCGCCCATGAGGATGATCCAGCCGAGCTGGACGTGCAGCAGTCCGGCGGCGGCGACCGGACCGGGGTGCGGTGGCAGGAAGGCGTGCGTCATGGACAGGCCGGCGAGGAGCGGCAGGCAGTAGAGCAGGATCGACCGGCCGGAGCGTCTGGCGGCGGCGTAGACGATCGGGGCCAGGACGAAGATGCCGACGTCGAAGAAGACGGGGATGCCGAAGAGCAGGCCGGTCAGGCCCATGGCCAGGGGGGCGCGGCGTTCGCCGAACAGGTTCAGCAGGCGGCCGGCGAGCACCTCCGCGCCGCCGCTGACCTCGAGGATCGCGCCGAGCATCGTGCCGAGTCCGATGATGATCGCGACGTGGCCGAGGATGCCGCCCATGCCGGACTCGATGGTCGAGACGGCGTCGGAGCGCTGGACGGTGCCGAAGAGTTCGGTGACCGAGAGGCCGGCCAGCAGGCCGACGGTTATGGAGACGGCGAGGAGGGCGACGAACGGCTGGATCCTGGCCTTGATGATCAGCAGGAGGAGCAGGGCGATGCCGAGGGCGGCGACCGTGAGCAGGCCGGGGGTGCCGTCGACGAGGAGGAGCAGGCCCCCGGTGTGGGGTGGGGCGGCGGGGGCCGGTGCGGCGAGCTGAGCGGACATACGGGGGTCCTCTTCGTAAATGCATGCTGCTTTCGGGCAGGGGGGATCGCGGCACGGCGCCCCGGAGGGTGCCGTGCCGTGCGGGACGTGCGGAAGGAGAGGAAGGCGCGGGAGGCGCGGGAGCGTCAGGGGCTCAGCCGAGGACGGCGAGCGCGTCGATCTCGATGAGCAGGCCGGCGGGCAGGCCGACGTAGACCGTGGTGCGGGCGGCGGGCGGCTGGGTGAGGCCCTGCTCCGCGAAGTAGGCGTTGTAGATGTCGTTCATCTCGGCGAAGTGGCCGACGTCGGTGAGGTAGACGCGGATCATCATGACGTCGTCCCAGTCCGCGCCGCCCTCCTGGAGGATCGCCCGTACGTTGGCGAGGGTCTGGAGGGTCTGCTCGCGCAGGGTGGGGCCGGCCGGCGTCGGGGGCCGGCCCTCCTCGGCGGGCAGGAAGCCGACCTGGCCGGCGACCTGGAGGATGTTGCCCTTGCGGACGCCGTGCGAGAACGCGGCGGGCGGGGCGGTGTGGGTCTTCGGGGTGAGCGCGGTCTTCTCGGTCATGCGGGGGTGCCCTTCACTGGCGTTCTTCCGGAGTACTCGCCGCTGATCGCGTCGGCGGTGCGGCGCACCTGCGGGAGCAGGGTGAGGAGTTCGTCGGCGGTGACGACGACGTTGGGCGCGGAGACCGACATGGCCGCGACGACACGTCCGTCGGCGCCGCGGACCGGTGCGGCCACGCAGTTGATGGACTCCTCGTGGCCGCCGAGGTCGGTGGCCCAGCCCTGTTCGCGTACCTGCTCCAGCTCCCGCAGGAACGCGGCGGCGTTGGGGGTGGAACGGGAGGTGTACAGCGGGTAGTCGAGCTTGTCCGCGAGGGCGCGGCGCTCGGGTTCGGGGAGGTCGGCGAGGAGCAGCTTGGCCACGGCGGCGACCGTGATGGCGACGGGTTTGCCGATCCGCGAGTACATGCGGACCGGATAGCGGCTCTCGACCTTGTCGATGTAGAGGACCTCGTTCTCCTCGTACACGGCGAGGTGGACGGTGTGTCCGCAGCTCTCGTTCAGGCGCACGAGGTGGGGGTGGGCGATCTCGCGGACGTCGAGGTTCTCCATCGCCTCCTGGGCGAGGGCGAAGAGGCGGGCGCCGAGGCGGTAGCGCTGGTCGGACTGGCGGTAGACCAGGCCGTGTTCGTGCAGGGTGCGCAGGAGGCGCAGCGCCGTGGACTTGTGGACGCCCAGGCGGTCGGCGACCTGCCCGAGGTCTGCGGGGCCCTCGGCGAGCAGCGGCAGGATGCTCAGGGCGCGGTCGACGGTCTGACTCATGGGGTGTTCGCCTCCTGTGGGGCCCGCTCGGCCTGGGTCCAGCCGGGGCCGAGTCGAAGTCTCCCCCATGCGTCGTCGTCCAGGGCGGCGAGGCGGTCGGCGTGGTCGCGGGCGGGGGGTGCGGCGAGGTCGCCGGGGGCGGTGAGGGTGGCGGCGGCCATCAGGTGGCCGTGGCGGAGGCGGTCGCGTACGGGGAGTCCGCGCAGGGTGGCGGAGAGGAAGCCGGCGGCGAAGGCGTCCCCGGCGCCGGTGGGCGCGACGACGCTGGTGTGCGGGGCGGGTTCGAAGAGGGGCTCGCCGTCGAACGCCGTCGCTCCTCCCGCCCCCTGCTTGACGACCAGCACCGCCGGCTCGGGCAGTGCCGCGCGGATGGCCGCCGGACCCCCGGTGACGCCCCACACCTGCTCCGCCTCGTCCTCCCCCACGAAGACGAGGTCCGCCCTGCGGGCCAGCTCCAGGAGGGCCGGCGGGTCGGTGCCCGGCAGGCCGGGGCGGTGGTTGACGTCGAAGGAGAGCAGGGGGCGGCCGGCGCGGGGGGCCGTCAGCGCGCGCATCAGCGCCAGGCAGTCGCCGGACAGTGCGGCCGTGATGCCCGACAGGTGCAGCACGCGTCCCGCGCGTACGGCCGCCAGGTCCACGTTCCCGGTGCTCATCGCGGAGGCGGCCGAGCCCTCCCGGTAGTACGCCACTTCGTGGGCGCCCGTTCCGCGGTCGCCGGCGGTGCGGAAGTACACCCCGGTGGGGCGGCCGGGGTCCCGGCGTACGGCGGAGACGTCGACCCCGTAGCCGGCGATCCGCTCCACCAGGTGGTCGCCGAAGCCGTCGGCGCCGACCCGGCCGACCCAGCGTGCCGTGTGCCCGAACGCCGCCAGCGCGCAGGCCACGTTGGACTCGGCGCCGCCGATGGCCCGGTCGAAGGAGGGCACGTCGGCGAGGCGGCCGGGCCGGCTGGGCAGGAAGGTGACCATGGACTCGCCGAGCGTCACCACGTCCACGACGTCCCACGGGTGCGCACCGGCCGAGGCGTAAGCAGCGTCGTCGATGATGGCTCCTGTCGATTGCCGGGTGACGGTTCTCCGTTGACCCGGTGTTCGGCGAGATGCTAGACACCAGTCAGCACCGCACGCAATGGCCGTTGCACATGTCGCAATGATGCACGGACCGAGAGAGGGGCCTCATGAGCACCGAAGCGCTCGCCCGCCTGGCCGGGGAACGGCTCGCCGGCCTGGCCGGGGAACGTGTCGACCACCGCTTCAAGGGCCTCCCGCCGGACGCCGACGGCCTGACCGTCGGTGAGCTGACGGCCCAGCGCCGCAACCTGTTCCGGGCGGGCGACGGCTTCACCACCCCCGTGCTCGCGCTGTCCGCCGAACGCCTCGCGCACAACCTCGCGCTGATGGAGACGTACACCGCCCGGCACGGCCTGGCCTTCGCCCCGCACGGCAAGACGTCCATGGCCCCGCAGCTCTTCCATCGTCAGCTGGCCCACGGCGCCTGGGGGATCACGCTGGCCGTGCCCCACCAGGTGCGGGTCGCCCGCGCGTTCGGCGTCCGGCGGGTCTTCCTCGCCAATGAGCTGGTGGACGCCTCCGCGCTGCGCTGGATCGCCGCCGAGCTGGCCGCCGACCCGGAGTTCCGGTTCGTCTGTTACGTCGACTCCGTGCGCGGGGTCGAGCTGATGGACGCGGCGCTGCGGGGCGCGGCCCGTCCGGTGGACGTGGTGGTGGAGCTGGGCGCGGGCGAGGGCGCGCGGACCGGCGTGCGGACCGGGGCGGAGGCCGCCGCGGTCGCCGACGCGGTGGCGGGCACCGGCACGCTGCGGCTCGTCGGCGTGGCGGGGTACGAGGCGCAGGTGCCGGACGCCTCCCCGGAGCGGGTGCGGCAGTGGCTGGAGCGGCTGGTGGGACTCGCGGTGGAGTTCGACGGGGCCGGGCGGTTCGCCGGGGCGGACACCATTGTGGTGAGCGCCGGCGGCAGCGAGTGGTTCGACGCGGTCGCCGACGTCTTCGCCGGCGTTCCCCGGCTCTCCCTGCCGGTGCTGCGGCTGCTGCGTTCCGGCGCCTACGTCTCGCACGACGACGTGCACTACGACAGGCTGACGCCGTTCAACCGGGTGCCCGAGGAGGGCGCGCTGGAGCCCGCGTTCCGGCTGTGGGCGCAGGTGGTGTCGCGGCCGTCGCCCACGGAGGCGTTCGTCAACGCGGGCAAGCGCGACGCCGCCTACGACCTCGACCTCCCGGTGGCCCACGTGGTACGCCGGGACGGTACGGAGCGTCCGGCGGCCGGCATCGAGGTGAGCGCCCTGTCCGACCAGCACCTGTGGCTGCGCACCGCACCCGGCGCGGACGTGGAGACCGGCGACTGGATCGGCTTCGGGCTGTCCCACCCGTGCACGGTCTTCGACAAGTGGCAGCTGATCCCGGTGGCCGAGGCCGACGGCACGGTCGTCGACTACGTCCGCACGTTCTTCTAGGAGGCCCGCGTGGAGGATCTGGTCATCCGGGACGCCGACGTCGTCGACGGCAGCGGCGCGGACTCCTACCGCGCCGACGTCGTGGTCGACGGCGGCCGGATCGTCTCGATCGTGAAGGAGGCCGCCGCCGCGGGCTGCCAGCGGCCCGGTGCCGTGCGGGAGCTGGACGCCGAGGGCCTGGTCCTCTCCCCCGGCTTCATCGACATGCACGCCCACTCCGACCTGGCCCTGCTGCGCGACCCCGACCACAGCGCGAAGGCCGCGCAGGGGGTCACGCTGGAGGTGATCGGCCAGGACGGGCTGTCGTACGCGCCGGTGGACGACCGCACGCTGGCGGAGGTGCGCCGGGCGATCACCGGCTGGAACGGGTACGGCGACGACGTCGACTTCGACTGGCGGTCGGTGGGCGAGTACCTCGACCGGCTGGACCGCGGCATCGCCGTGAACGCGGCCTACCTCGTCCCGCAGGGCACCGTCCGGGCCCTCGTCGTCGGCTGGGAGGACCGCGAGGCCACCCCCGGGGAACTGGACCGGATGCGGCGGCTGGTGGCGGAGGGGCTGGAGCAGGGCGCGGTCGGGCTGTCCTCCGGCCTGACCTACACGCCCGGCATGTACGCCCGGGACGGCGAACTGACCGAGCTGTGCCGGGTGGTGGCGTCGTACGGCGGCTACTACTGTCCCCACCACCGCTCCTACGGCGCCGGCGCCCTGGCGGCCTACGCCGAGATGGTCGCCCTGACCCGGGAGGCCGGCTGTCCGCTGCACCTGGCCCACGCCACGATGAACTTCGGCGTGAACCGGGGCCGGGCGCCCGAGCTGCTGGCCCTGCTCGACCGGGCCCTGGACGAGGGCGCCGACATCACGCTGGACACCTACCCCTACACGCCCGGCTGCACCACCCTGGCGGCGCTGCTGCCGGGCTGGGCGAGCGAGGGCGGCCCGGAGGAGATCCTGGCCCGGCTCGGCGACCCGGAGACGGCCGGGCGCATCCGGCACGACCTGGAGGTGACCGGCTCCGACGGCTGCCACGGTGTGCCCGTGGAGTGGGAGACGGTCGAGATCTCCGGGGTCACCGACCCGGCGCTGGGCGCTCTCGTGGGCCGTACCGTGCGGCAGGCGGCGGACCTGCGCGGCGAGACGCCCTGGGACACGGCGCGCGAGCTGCTGCTGCGGGACCGGCTGGGGACGACGGTCCTCCAGCACGTGGGCCACGAGGAGAACGTCCGCGCGATCATGCGGCACCGGGCGCACACCGGCGGCTCCGACGGCATCCTGCGGGGCAGCAAGCCGCACCCGCGCGCCTACGGCACCTTCCCGCGCTATCTCGGGCACTACGTGCGGGAGTTGGGCGTACTGACGCTGGAGGAGTGCGTCGCCCGGCTCACCGGGCGGCCGGCGGCCCGGCTGCGGCTGCCGGACCGGGGGCTGGTGCGCGAGGGCTACCGGGCCGATCTGGTGCTGTTCGACCCGGCGGCGGTCGCGCCGGGCGCCACCTTCGCCGAGCCGCGCCGACTGCCGGAAGGCATCCCGTACGTCCTGGTCGACGGCCGGTTCGTCATCGAGGACGGCAGGCGGACGGACGTGCTGGCGGGGCGGGCGGTCCGCCGTACTCCGGTGTGACCGCCCGCCGCCGGTGGTTACGGCTTGGGCAGCGTGCAGCCGGACGCGCTCAGGTTGAGCTTGTTGCCGGTGGTGAAGCAGGCCGGGATGTTGTAGATCTCCTCGGCGTAGTTGATGCCCTGACGGACGGTGACGTTGCCGTTCGCGTCGACCTCGCACGGGTTGTTCTCCGTGCAGCGCTGGCCGTCCTCGTTGCCCGTGTTGTTCACGGCGACGACCTTGCCGGTGGTGGTGTCGATGACCGGGGAGCCGGAGGTGCCGCCGATGGTGTCGCAGGCCGAGGTGTAGCGGACCGAGTCCTTCCAGGTCCAGTCGCCCTCCTTGAGGCGGTACACGAACCCGTCGATGTTGCAGCTGTAGATGCGCTTCCAGTAGCCGGAGACCACCTTGATGGCGGTGCCGGCGACCGGGTGCGTGTCCTGCACGGTGAGCGGGCTGATGCCGTACGAGCTCCTGATCGCCGCGTACGTGGTGGTGGTGCGGTAGATCGTGACGTCGGTGTCCGTCATGGTCGAGTAGACGACCTGGTTGGCGCGGAGGGTGGCGACCTTGGTGCCGGCGGAGTTCAGCAGCCCGAAGGTACGGCTGGAGGACTGGCCGGTGATGACCTCGCCGGGTGCCGGGAAGCCGGTCTCCAGGCAGTGGCCGTTGGTCAGCACGAGCGCCGGGTCGGTGTCGGCGGAGTTGGGGAAGCGGATGACGGAGCCGGAGCAGTTGCTCAGCGAGACGGTGCCGGCGAAGTTGACGGTCACCGCGGCGGCCTTGGCGGAGTGCGGGGCGGCGGCCTGCGCGGCGGCGTGCGGGGCCGTGGTGTGCGGCGCGGCGGACGGGGCCGCGACCGCCGGTGTCGCGCCCAGTCCGGCTATCGCCAGGGAGGAGAGCGCGGCAAGGAGAGGCTTGTTCATGTGGGGGTCCCCTCTTACGACTTGGGCGACCGGAGGTCCTCCGGCCGCCCACTCGATTGTCATGCGCATTCTCATGGGCCGGAGGGCTCGGGGACAAGAAGCCGCGTCAGGTCATAGGGGTTTCCCTGTGCGCGCGGTCAACCCTCGCACCGGGGCGGGTTCTACGGCACCCATTCTTCCCAACCACTGCTGCAAACGGGGTCGTTGAGGTGCTCGCGCGGGTCAGCGCGGCCGCTTCGGCCATCTGTGGCCGTGACCCCGGACGTACGGGCTGCCGGAGGCGGACACCGTCGGGCCGGCGGTCGGGGCGGTGGACGTGGGGCCGGCCGAGGGCGTCGCGGGGGCCGTGGTCGTGGCGGGTGTGCTGCCGTCCGGCCCGCCCGGGGGGGTGCTCGGTGCGGTACCGCCGGAGGGGCGGGCGGCGGCCGTGCGGGAGGTCGGGGCCACGGCGGAAACCGCGGCGGTGACCGGTGCCGTGCCGGCCGGGGCCGTCGTCACCGGGGTGGGTGCGTCCGTGCCGCCGCCGTCGGTGGCGGGCGTGCCGCCGGCGACCCGTCCGCCGTCCACGGGACGGGATCCGGCCGGGGTCTGCGCACCGGACAGAGCGGCGATCACCGCGACGGTTCCGGCCACCCCCAGGGCGCCGGCGACCACCGCCCCCCGGCGGCGGTCACTCACGCGCCGCCGCGCCCGCCGGCGCCCGGCCCGGCCCGCGCCGGACCCGCCCGGCGCGGGTTCCGCGGGCACCGGGGGCAGCTCGCGCGTGGCGTCGTACGCGTCCTGCCAGCCGTGCGCCGCGGCCGGGTCGACGTACTCCTCGTAGGCCGGGGCCGGGGCCGGCCGCGGGTGGTAGACGTTCGGCCGGACTCCCGGCGCGCCGTCCGCTCCCCGCGGGTCGTGCGCCCCCGCCTCATGCTGCCGTTCCGTGGACATGTCAGCGGATTCTAGAGACGCAAGTGACTCCTGAGACAACCAACGGCGATATCCGGGCAAACCTCTGTGTCTCACGTGGTGGAAAACACGGCCCACGAGGCGTTACCGAGCCGTAAGCTCGCGGGCATGCAGGTGATCCAGTCGACGAAGCTCGCCAACGTCTGTTACGAGATCCGGGGCCCGGTTCTCGAGGAGGCCATGCGGCTGGAGGCGGCGGGCCACCGCATCCTCAAGCTGAACACCGGCAACCCGGCGGCGTTCGGCTTCGAGTGCCCCCCGGAGATCCTCGAGGACATCCTCCGCAACGTCTCCACGGCGCACGGCTACGGCGACGCCAAGGGCCTGCTCGCCGCCCGCCGCGCGGTCGTCATGCACAACCAGACCATCGGCATCGAGACGGACGTCGAGCACGTCTTCATCGGCAACGGCGTCTCCGAGCTGATCGTGATGGCGATGCAGGGCCTGCTGGACGACGGCGACGAGGTCCTCGTGCCCGCCCCGGACTACCCCCTGTGGACGGCGGCCGTCTCCCTCTCCGGCGGCACGGCGGTGCACTACCGCTGCGACGAGCAGGCGGACTGGATGCCCGACCTCGCCGACATCGAGCGCAAGGTCACCGACCGCACCAAGGCGCTCGTCATCATCAACCCGAACAACCCCACGGGCGCGGTCTACGACGAGGCGATGCTGAGGGGCCTGACCGACATCGCCCGCCGGCACAACCTGCTGGTCTGCTCGGACGAGATTTACGACCGGATCCTCTACGACGGCGCCACGCACACCCCGACCGCGAAGGTCGCCCCCGACCTGCTCACCCTGACCTTCAACGGCATGTCGAAGGCCTACCGGGTGGCGGGCTACCGCGTCGGCTGGATGTCCATCTCCGGCCCGCGCGCGCACGCCGACTCCTACATCGAGGGTCTGACGATCCTGGCCAACATGCGGCTGTGCGCCAACATGCCCGGCCAGCACGGCGTGGTGGCCGCGCTCGGCGGACGCCAGACGATCAACGACCTGGTGCTGCCGGGCGGGCGGCTGAAGGAGCAGATGGACACCGCCTACGAACTGCTGACGCAGATCCCGGGCGTGAGCTGCGTACGGCCCAGGGGCGCGCTGTATCTGTTCCCGCGCCTGGACCCGAAGGTCTTCAAGGTCAGGGACGACCGGCAAATGGTCCTGGACCTGCTGCGGCAGGAGAAGATCATGGTCGTGCAGGGCTCGGGCTTCAACTGGCCCGAACCGGACCACTTCCGGGTCGTGACCCTGCCGACGGTCGCCGACCTGCGGGACGCCGTGACGAGGATCGGCACCTTCCTGGACGGGTACGGCCAGCCGTAGCCGGGCCGCCGTGGTGGACGGAGGGGCAGCGGAGGACCGCGTTCCGTGACCCGGCTCAACTTTAGACGAAATCCAAGCTAGGATGGTTTCCTGTCAGAGCACAGGAGGCCATCCCCATGTACGAACCGATCCGCTCCAAGTCGGTCCACACCACGATGGCCGGCACCGCCTCCGGCTTCCCGCACCGCTCGCGCGAGGAGGAGCTGGACATCCAGCTCGCCGGTCACCTCTCGGCGCTGCTCGTCGTCACCGACGAACTGCGCGCACTGGCCCCGTCCGAGGACCTGGACACGGCCGCGGAGCGCCTCGCGGCGCAGGTGGCCCGGCTGCGGGGAGGACGTACGCCCCTGCGGGCGGCGCCGGCCGCGGCGGGCGACCCGCACGCGCTGCACCGGCACGCCCACACGCTCGCCGGGCGCGCGCTCCTCGTCGCCGCCTCGCGCGCGGACACGGCCGCGGCGATCCTCACGGCGGAGCGGATGGACGCGCACGGCGCCGCGCTCTCGGGGCCGAAGGAACTCAGCACCGCCGGCTGACCTCCTGCCCGGCTCCCCCCGATCGGCCCCGGTCCGCGTGCACCCGCAGCGACGCGCGGACCGGGCGCCACACACCCCGCGGTCCCCGGCCGCCGGAGAAGGCCGTACGGACGACGGAAGGGGCCCCGCACAACGGTGGACACCGGCGTCCAGCGTTGTGCGGGGCCCCTTCCGGTCAGGTGGGTCCCACGGCCGGCCGTGACGATCGCTGGTCAGGGCACGCGACCGGCCGTGGAGTCGTCGGGGGCGGTCAGCCCAGGCGCTCCACCAGCGCGCGGTACTGGTCCCACAGCTCCTTCGGCGTGTGGTCGCCGAAGGTCTCGAGGTGACCGGGGACCAGGGCGGCCTCCTCGCGCCACACGTCCTTGTCGACGGTGAGCAGGAAGTCCAGGTCGGACTCGGACAGGTCCAGACCGTCGGTGTCCAGGGCGCCCCTGGCCGGCAGGACGCCGATCGGCGTCTCGACGCCCTCGGCCGTGCCGTCCAGGCGCTCCACGATCCACTTCAGGACCCGGGAGTTCTCGCCGAAGCCGGGCCAGACGAACGCGCCCTCGTCGTTCTTGCGGAACCAGTTGACGTAGTAGATCTTCGGCAGCCTGGACTGGTCCTTGCCCTTGGCCACGTCGACCCAGTGGGCCATGTAGTCGCCCATGTTGTAGCCGCAGAACGGCAGCATCGCGAACGGGTCGCGGCGCAGCTCGCCGACCTTGCCCTCGGCCGCCGCGGTCTTCTCCGAGGCCACGTTGGCGCCGAGGAACACGCCGTGGTTCCAGTCGAAGGACTCCGTCACCAGCGGCACCGCGCTGGCGCGCCGGCCGCCGAAGAGGATCGCCGAGATCGGCACGCCCTTGGGGTCCTCCCACTCGGGCGCGATGATCGGGCACTGCGAGGCCGGCACGGTGAAGCGGGCGTTGGGGTGGGCGGCCGGGGTGCCGGAGGCCGGCGTCCAGTCGTTGCCCTTCCAGTCGGTCAGGTGGGCCGGGGGCTCCTCGGTCATGCCCTCCCACCACACGTCGCCGTCGTCGGTGAGCGCGACGTTGGTGAAGACGGCGTTGCCCCACAGGGTCTTCATCGCGTTGGCGTTGGTGTGCTCACCGGTGCCGGGCGCGACGCCGAAGAAACCGGCCTCGGGGTTGATGGCGTAGAGGCGGCCGTCCTCGCCGAACCGCATCCAGGCGATGTCATCGCCGATCGTCTCCACGGTCCAGCCGGAGATCGTGGGCTCCAGCATGGCGAGGTTGGTCTTGCCGCAGGCGCTCGGGAAGGCGGCGGCGACGTACTTGGACTCGCCCCGCGGCGGGGTGAGCTTGAGGATCAGCATGTGCTCGGCCAGCCAGCCCTCGTCGCGGGCCATGACGGAGGCGATGCGCAGGGCGTAGCACTTCTTGCCGAGCAGGGCGTTGCCGCCGTAGCCGGAGCCGTAGGACCAGATCTCGCGCGACTCGGGGAAGTGCGAGATGTACTTGGTGGAGTTGCACGGCCACGGCACGTCCTCCTGGCCCTCGGCCAGGGGGGCGCCGAGGGTGTGGACGGCGCGCACGAAGAAGCCTTCCTCGCCCAGCTCGTCCAGGACGGCCCGGCCCATGCGGGTCATCGTGCGCATGGAGACGGCGACGTAGGCGGAGTCGGTGATCTCGACGCCGATCGCGGACAGCGGGGAGCCGACGGGGCCCATGCAGAAGGGCACGACGTACATGGTGCGGCCGCGCATGGAGCCGCGGAACAGGCCCTGCTCGCCGGTGAAGATCTCCCGCATCTCGGCGGGGGCCTTCCAGTGGTTGGTCGGGCCCGCGTCCTCCTCCTTCTCGGAGCAGATGAAGGTGCGGTCCTCGACGCGCGCGACGTCGGTCGGGTCGGAGGCGGCGTAGTAGGAGTGGGGGCGCTTGACCGGGTCCAGCCTCCGGAACGTGCCCTTAGCGACCAGTTCCTCGCACAGCCGCTCGTACTCGGCCTCGGAGCCGTCACACCAGACCACGCTGTCCGGCTGCGTCAGTTCGGCGATCTCGTTGACCCACGAGATCAGTTCCTGGTGGTGGGTGGGGACGACGGTGGGAGCCGCGATGTCGCGCGCCACGATTGCTCCTAAATGAGGGATTTTTGGGTTGTTCGCCCCGTGGGGGCCGCGACCCGGATGCTTCGTAGCCCGCTCATCCGGTGCCGACCGCACTCATTTGATCATCCGAGTTTAGTGCCCATCTGTCCAGAGGGCATCACAGGTGAGCAGCGTGAGGAATCCCACGGTTTCCGCGGTTCTTTGCGTCCACGTTGGGTTCAACTGAAGGACTTTTTGCCACGGCGCCTTCAAAGGAGCACTGACGGGCGATTTCCGGCGGCCTGGGTACCATGCGGTCCATGACTGCGTCCGTCCCCGACACGTCCACGGACACGCCGGCCGCCGGCCGCGGTCCCGTCGAGATCTCCCTGCCGCACCCGGTCAAGCCCCGGCTCCGCGGCTGGCTGCACCTGGGCATGTTCCCGGCCGTACTCATCGCGGGACTCGTGCTCACCGCCGGCGCCCACTCCGCCAGAGGCCGCCTCGCCTGCGGGATCTACGTCCTCACGGCCTGCCTGCTCTTCGGCGTCAGCGCGCTGTACCACCGGGGCGACTGGAGCCCCCGGACGGACCGGCTCCTGCGCCGCCTCGACCACGCCAACATCTTCCTGATCATCGCGGGCACCTACACCCCGCTGACCCTGCTGCTCCTGCCCGGCTCCAAGGGCCGGTGGCTGCTGTGGGGGATCTGGGGCGCCGCCGCCGCCGGCATCGCCTTCCGCGTCTTCTGGGTCGGCGCCCCGCGCTGGCTCTACACGCCCTGCTACATCGCCATGGGCTGGGCGGCCGTCTTCTTCCTGCCCGACTTCGCGCGCACCGGCGGCATCGCCGTCCTGGTCCTGGTCGTCGTCGGCGGGCTGCTCTACAGCGCCGGCGGAGTCGTGTACGGCATCAAGCGGCCGAACCCGTCACCGCGCTGGTTCGGCTTCCACGAGGTCTTCCACTCCCTGACCCTCGCCGCGTTCGTCGTGCACTACGTCGGCATCTCGCTGGTGGCCTACCGGCACGCCTGACCCCGCCCGCCCGGCCATGGCCGCCGCCACGGCGGATGGCCGACAATGACCGCATGACGGCCGCACCCCCGCCCACCGCCTCCGCCCCCGACGGGCGCCGCCCCGGCCTGCGCGAACGCAAGAAGACCAAGACCCGGGAGGCGATCCGCGCGGCCACGTACGCGCTGATCGAGGAACAGGGCTGGGAGGCCACGACGATCGACCGGATCGCCGCCCGGGCCGAGGTGTCACCGTCGACCGTCCTCAGGTACTTCCCGGCCAAGGAGGACATCGTCGTCACCGACGAGTACGGCGCGCACCTCCTGGCGGAGATCCGTCGGCGGCCACCGGAGGAACCGTGGCCGGACACCGTCCGCCACGTCCTGCGGCAGGCCGTCCGGCGGGGCGTCGAGGAGGACGCGCGCACCTCCCGGCTGCTGACCCGGCTGATGGTCCAGGTCCCCGCGGTGCGCGCCCGCATGAGGGAGCGGATGTCGGTCACCGGCCGCATGCTCTGCCAGGCCATCGGCGAGCGCACCGGCCTCGACCCGGACGGCCTGGAGGTGCGGGTCCACGCCGAGTCCCTGGCCGGCGGCCTGATGGAGACCTCCCTGTACTGGGCGGAGAAGGACCACCGGGACGACCTCGCGGCCCTGGCCGACCGCGCCCTGGACGTCCTGGCGCACGGCCTGGCCGGGGAGAACCCCTGAGTCGCGGACGGCGGCCCGTGGGATCCTGACGGGGTGAACGGACCCGAGATCCACGTCGAAGTCGCCCCCGCACTCCAGCTGTTCGTGCCGCCCGCCCGGCGCGCCGGCGCCACGGCCGTGACCACGGACGGCGTCTCGACCCTCGGCCACGTCGTGGAGTCCCTCGGGGTGCCGCTGACCGAGGTCGGCGCGCTGGTCGTGGACGGCCGCGAGGTCGCCGTGTCCCACGTCCCGGCGGCGGGCGAGACCGTGCGGGTCCGGGAGGTGGCGCGCCCCCAGCGGGTCCCCGGCGCGCCCCTGCGCTTCCTCCTCGACGTCCATCTCGGCACCCTGGCCCGCCGGCTGCGGCTGCTCGGCGTCGACACGGCGTACGAGTCGACGGACATCGGCGACCCGGCGCTCGCCGCCCGCTCGGCGGCCGAGAAGCGGGTCCTGCTGAGCCGCGACCGGGGTCTGCTGCGCCGCCGGGAACTGTGGGCCGGCGCCTTCGTCCGCAGCACCCGGCCCGACGACCAGCTGCACGACGTCCTGGAGCGTTTCGCCCCCGACCTGGCCCCCTGGACCCGCTGCACCGCCTGCAACGGCCTGCTGAGGGAGGCCACCCGGGAAGAGGTCGCCGACCAGCTCAAGGGCGGCACCCAGCGGTCGTACGACGTCTTCGCCCGGTGCACGGCCTGCGGCCGGGCCTACTGGAAGGGCGCCCACCACGCACAGCTGGAGGCGGTCGTGGAGCGGGCGCTGAGCATGCGCGCCCAGGACGGCTGAGCCACCCGAACGGCGACCTGCTGCTGCCCGACGGTCGTCTTCCGCATGCTCGTCGCTCTCCCCGGCGAGCGCGGCGGCCGGTGCCTCACGTCGGCGAGGGTGCTGCGTCCCCGGCCCCTTCCGCACGGCGGCTTCCGGACCGCGCTCGTGGCCGGTGCGGCCGCACCGGCGTGGCCCCGGTCCCGTTGGACGGGCGCCAGGCTCGGGGCGGTGCCGGTCCGGTGGGGCGCCCCGCCGCTGCTGGGGCCCCCGATCCCCGGCTACCTCCGACGTCCCCCTTGCCGCAGCCCGGCCGGGGCACCCGGCCGGTTCAGGGGCTGGTCAGCCGGGCCTCCAGGGCCGCCGGGTCCGTCACCGGGAGGTCGCACACGAAACCCCGGCAGACGTAGGCGGTGGGCGCGCCGTCGATGAGGACGCGGTCGGCGAGGAGCGGGAACTCGTCGCTGTCCGGGACGCCACGGGCGACCACGGCACCCGGAGCGGGCGCCAGCAGCGCCGTACGGTGCAGGGCGGTCGTGCGCTCGTCGTCCTGGGCCGGTCCGACGACGGCCACCTCGCGCGGCCCGTCGAGCAGCGCCTCGGCGACGGCGAGCCCCCACCCGATGAACCGGGGCACCCTCGGGCCGAGCGTCTTCACGACCCCCAGCGCCCGTTCGGCGCCGGTCCGGTGGGCCTCGGACCCGGTGTGGGCGGCGTAGCCCAGCAGCGCGCCGGCCGCGGCGGTCCAGCCGGAGGGGGTGGCGTTGTCGGTGGGGTCCTGGGGCCGGCGGATGAGCTGCTCGGCGTCGGCGGCGGTGTCGAACAGGGCGCCGGTCTCCGGGTCGGTGAACCGGGTCAGCACCTGGTCGAGGAGGAGCCCGGCGAAGTCCAGCCAGACGCCCTCGCCGGTGACGGAGGCGAGCGCGAGGAAGCCCTCGGCGACGTCGGCGTAGTCCTCCAGCACGCCCGCGTTCGGGCCGACGCGGCCGTCCTTGCTGGTGCGGGCGAGCCGGGCGTGTTCGTCCAGGTGGACGCGGACGAGCAGGTCGGCGGCGCCGAGGGCGGCCTCGGTGAGGTCGGGCCGGTCGAAGTAGGCGCCGGTCTCGGCGAGGGCGGCGACGGCGAGCCCGTTCCAGGCGGCGACGACCTTGTCGTCCCGGCCGGGGGCGGGCCGCAGCGCGCGCTCGGCGAGCAGCCGGCTCCGCACGGACGCGATCCGCCCGGCGTCGGCGACGGCCTCCGTCAGCGGGAGCTGGAGCACGGACTGGCCGTGCTCGAACGTGCCCTCCTCGGTCACGCCGAAGTACTTCACGGCGAGGTCGGCGTCGTCGTCACCGAGCACCCGGCGCAGCTGCTCGGGCCGCCAGACGTAGTACGCGCCCTCCACGTGCCGGCCGGTGCCGTCGTCGCTGTCGGCGTCGAGGGCGGAGGCGAACCCTCCCTCGCTCGTGCGCAGCTCGCGGACCATGAAGTCGGCGGTCTCCAGCGCGACCCGCCGGGCCAGGTCCGACCCGGTGGCCCGCCACAGGTGGGCGTAGACCCGGCAGAGCAGGGCGTTGTCGTACAGCATCTTCTCGAAGTGCGGCACGACCCAGTCGCGGTCGACGGAGTAGCGGGCGAAGCCGCCGCCGAGCTGGTCGTAGATGCCGCCGCGCGCCATCCGCTCGCACGTGTCCCGCGCCATCTGGAGGGCGCCCTCGGCGCCGGTCCGCGCGTGGTGGCGCAGCAGGAACTCCAGCACCATGGACGGCGGGAACTTGGGCGCGCCGCCGAATCCGCCGCGCTGCGGGTCGTACTCGCGGGTGAGGCCGAGGAGGGCCTGCGCCTGCTCCTGCTCGCCGGGCGCGCGGTCGCCCTGGTGGCTGATCTCCCGCTGGGCGAGGTCGCGGACGATCTTCCCGGCGACGTCGGTGACCTCGTCGTGGCGGGTGGTCCAGGCCTGCTGGACGCCCTCCAGGACCTGCCGGAAGGAGGGCATGCCGTGCCGGGGGGCGGGCGGGAAGTAGGTGCCGAAGTAGAAGGGCTCGGCGTCCGGGGTGAGGAACACGGTCATGGGCCAGCCGCCGTGCCCGGTGGCCGCCTGGACGGCCTCCATGTAGACGGCGTCCACGTCGGGGCGTTCCTCGCGGTCGACCTTGACGCTGACGAAGTGCTCGTTGAGGTAGTCGGCGGTGGCCCGGTCCTCGAAGGACTCGTGGGCCATGACGTGGCACCAGTGGCAGCTGGAGTACCCGACGCTCAGCAGGACGGGTTTGCCGGCCTCGCGGGCGGCGTCGAAGGCCTCGGCCGACCAGGGCCACCAGTCGACGGGGTTGTCGGCGTGCTGGAGCAGATACGGGGACGTCTCATGGGCCAGTCGGTTCACCGTTCCACTCTGCCACGGCCTCCGGCGGCGCGGAGAGACGCGGAAGCACCGGGCGTGCCCCGCCCCGTACGGACCACGGGGACGGCGCCCACCACGCCGGGGCGGCACCGGCCGCGGTCCGGGGGAGCGCGCATGACGCCGGGCCGCCACACCCCGCGGTGAGGGGGTGGCGGTATTGGCGGGGCGGTGGCTCCCGGGTCAGCCCTGCGGGGCCGGGGAGTCGGCCTGCTGTCCGGCCTTGTCCGCGCCGGCGTCCGGGGACTCCTGGAAGTCGACCTTCCGCATGTGCTTGCTCATCGACTTCATCAGACCCCACACGGCCAGGGCCATCACCGCGAAGACGATGAAGCCGAGGACACCGGGGGTGACCTTGTTCTCGTCCACCTCCTTGGCGAGGGGGACGAGGTGCGTCACTGCCAGGCTCACGCTTGCGCTCATGTCAGGCATTGTCCCGGACGCCCGCGAAGAGGTCGTCCTCGGGGAGGGAAGTGTCGACGAGGGACTTCGCCAGCTCGTACTCCTCCGTCGGCCAGACCTCCTTCTGGAGGTCCAGCGGCACCTTGAACCAGCCGCCGTCCGGGTCGATCTGCGTGGCGTGGGCGATCAGCGCCTTGTCCCGGATCTCGAAGAAGTCCCCGCACGGGACGTGGGTGGTCAGCGTGCGCTCGGTGCGCATCGTCTCGTTCCACCGCTTCAGCCAGTCCCCGTACGGCGACTCCAGGCCGCGGTCGAGCATCGCCCGGTGCAGCGCCTCGGTGCGGGGGCGGTTGAAGCCCTGGTTGTAGTAGAGCTTCAGCGGCTGGTAGGCGGGGCCGAACTCGGCCTCGGGGTACTTCTCGGGGTCCGCCGCGCCCTCGAACGCCACCATGGAGATCTTGTGGGTCATGATGTGGTCGGGGTGCGGGTAACCGCCGTTCTCGTCGTAGGTGGTGATCACCTGCGGGCGGAAGGAGCGGATGCTGCGCACCAGTTCCCCGGCGGCCTTGTCGACGTCCTCCAGGGCGAAGCAGCCGTCGGGCAGCGGCGGCAGCGGGTCGCCCTCGGGCAGGCCGGAGTCGACGAAGCCGAGCCACTCCTGCCGGACGCCCAGGATCTCGCGGGCCTCGTCCATCTCCTTGCGGCGGACCTCGTGGATGTTCTCCTCGATGTACCGGTCACCCTGGAGCTTGGGATTGAGGATGGACCCGCGCTCTCCGCCGGTGCAGGTCACGACCAGCACGTCCACCCCCTCGGACACGTACTTCGCCATGGTGGCCGCGCCCTTGCTCGACTCGTCGTCGGGGTGCGCGTGAACGGCCATCAGTCGCAGCTGATCAGTCAAGACTCAATCCTCGGTCAGTCGGCGCCCCGTGTCTTCGGCGCGATCGGCGGCTTCTATAGTGACGGAATCGGGGGGCGATTAATTCCGCGGAGAGGACGATCATGAGTACGGCGAGCGCGCGGCTGCCCGAGGGCCGCTACGGCCGTTCCTCGGACGAGCGTGCCGACCGCAAGCTCAGGGTCGCCGCGACGGTGCTGGGCGCGGCCCTGCTCGCCCTGGTCGGCTACTTCGCCTACCACTACGTCGCGCAGAACGAGATCAGCGGCCAGGTGATCACCTTCCAGGCGTCCGACGAGGCGGTCCGGGTGCATCTGGAGGTGCACAAGGACGCCGGCGCCTCCGGCTACTGCACCGTGCGGTCCCAGTCGGCCGACGGCGCCGAGGTCGGCCGGGCCGACTTCCGCTTCTCCGGGTCCGCCACCAGGATCGACAAGGTGGTCACGCTGCGTACGACGGCGCGCGGGACGACGGCCGAGCTGCTGGGCTGTCACACCGGCTGAGGACGGGCGGACACCCCCGGATCACCCGGATGCGTAGACCCTGACGTGCGTCGATGCGATTCTGATGGCTTATGTCCTCCCCCTTTCGCCCGTGAATTGTTAGGCTCGTGGTTTCGCCCATCCAAGAGGGAACATTCTTCCGGGTAGGGCGATGCTTTGTATTCCCAGTACCGACGAGGAGCACCCTGTGACCCAGACCAGCGAGAACGTCACCTGGCTGACCCAGGAGGCGTACAACAAGCTCAGGGACGAGCTTGAGTACCTTACTGGTCCTGCGCGCACGGAGATCGCCGCCAAGATCGCGGCCGCGCGCGAGGAGGGCGACCTGCGCGAGAACGGCGGGTACCACGCCGCCAAGGAGGAGCAGGGCAAGCAGGAACTGCGGGTGCGCCAGCTGACCCAGCTCCTGGAGAACGCCAAGGTCGGCGAGGCGCCGGCCGCGGACGGCGTCGTCGCGCCGGGCATGGTCGTCACGATCGCCTTCGACGGTGACGAGGACGACACGCTGACGTTCCTGCTCGCCTCGCGCGAGTACGCCAGCTCGGACATCGAGACGTACTCCCCGCAGTCCCCGCTCGGTTCCGGCGTCCTCGGCCACTCGGTCGGCGAGGACGCGGAGTACGAGCTGCCGAACGGCAAGAAGGCATCGGTGCGCATCCTGAAGGCCGAGCCGTACACGGGCTGATCCCGCCCCCGGCCGCCTTGGCCCCCGGCGCCCCGCAGCGGGAGCGCCGGGGGCTTCGCCGTACCCCTCCCGTGCCGGACGCGCCGCCGGGCGGCGGCCGCGCGGCCGGTGGTCAGCCGATGACCGGGTATCCCGCGTTCCGCAGTGCCTGGCCGACCTCGGCGCAGTGCGCCGGCCCCTTCGTCTCCAGGTGCAGTTCGACCTCCGCCTCCGCGAGCCCGAGCCGGGGATCGGTGCGGACGTGGCTCACGTCGAGGACGTTGGCGTCGGCCGCCGACAGCACCCCGAGGAGCGTGGCGAGGGCACCCGGCCGGTCCGTCAGCCGCAGCCGCACGGCCAGGTACCGGCCCTGGGCGGCCATGCCGTGGCGCAGCACCCGCTGCATCAGCACCGGGTCCACGTTCCCGCCGGAGAGCACCGCGACGACCGGCCCCTCGAAGGCGTGCGGCGCGGACAGCAGGGCGGCGACCGGGCTGGCCCCGGCCGGCTCCACGACCAGCTTGGCCCGCTCCAGGCACAGCAGCAGCGCGGCCGACAACTGGTCCTCGCTGACCGTGCGCACCTCGTCGACCAGGTCCCCGACGATCCCGAACGGCACCGCGCCCGGCCGGCCCACCCTGATGCCGTCGGCCATCGTCACCGGGTTCCGCACCGACACCGGGCGGCCCGCGGCCAGCGAGGGCGGGTAGGCCGCCGCGCCCTCCGCCTGCACGCCCACGATCCGCACCTGCGGCCGCAGCGCCTTCACCGCCACCGCGATCCCGGCCGCGAGCCCCCCGCCGCCGACCCCGACGACGATCGTGCGCACCTCGGGGCACTGCTCCAGGATCTCCAGGCCGACCGTGCCCTGCCCGGCGATCACGTCCGGGTGATCGAAGGGGTGGATGAACACCGCCCCCGTCCCGGCCGCGTACTCCTGGGCGGCGGCCAGCGTCTCGTCGACCACCTGGCCGTGCAGGCGCACCTCGGCACCGTACTCCCGGGTCGCGCTGATCTTCGGCAGCGGCGCGCCCTGCGGCATGAACACCGTCGCGGGCACACCCAGCAGCGCGGAGGCCAGCGCCACGCCCTGCGCGTGGTTGCCGGCGCTCGCCGCCACCACGCCGGCCGCCCGCTCCTCGGGCAGCAGCCCGGCGATCCGCACATAGGCGCCCCGCAGCTTGAACGAACCGGTGCGCTGGAGGTTCTCGCACTTGAGGTGGACCGACGCGCCGACCAGCTGGGACAGGTGCCGGCTGCCCTCCATCGCCGTCACGCGTGCCACGCCCGAGAGCATCCTCTGGGCACCGCGTACGTCGTCCAGGGTGACGGAACGCAAGGTGCCGGCCGTGCCGTAGCTCATGACTCCAGCATCGCAGTTCACGTCCGCGCACGACGGGTGTGACCAAGCTGCGAGACCGGGTTCGCGCAGCGCCGGTACGGCCCGGCGCCGGGCCGCGTACCCTGTCCCCCAACCCAGCAGCCATCACGAAGCGAGCCTCCGGCCATGCCCACAACACCTGAAATGTCGATGGACATGACGACCGTCGGTGACACCGGTCTCCTCGACACCCTCCAGCACGAGGTGGCGCTGTTCGCGCGCCGTGCCGAACAGACCCGGCTCGGCGGCATCGGCCAGGTGCGAAACTCGATGGACCGCGCCGCGTACCTGCTGCTCAACCGGCTCGACCGGGAAGGCCCGATGGGCGTCAAGGCGCTCGCGGCGAGCATGGGCATCGACTCCTCCACGGTCACCCGGCAGGTGGCGCCCCTGGTCGACACCGGGCTCGTCAAGCGCACCTCCCACCCGGAGGACGGACGCGCGGTGGTGCTCCAGCTGTCGCCGCGCGGGGCCACCCGGCTGGAGGAGGTGCGCTCGTCCAGACGTCAGCTCATGGCCGAGCTGACACACGACTGGGCGCCCGAGGAGCGCGAGCAGTTCTGCACGCTCCTCTCCCGCTTCAACGGCGCGCTCTCCGCGCGGATGGCGGCACCGGGCGGCGCGGCGCCGGACCAGCCGCCGGCGGCCTGAGCGCTCCCCGCCCGCCCGCGCCGGCCGGTCGACCCGCACCCGACCCCTTGACCCCGGGCCGCCGCCGGTCTCAGATGAGACCGGGTCCTGCGTCGTACGCGGTTCGCCTGTCCCGTACCGGACAGGGCCCCTTCAGGGGGAGGCCCGGTGCGTGATCGGCAGGTGGCCCGCGATGCCCGCCGGGCCGGGGAGTTCCAGGCGTTCGCCGCCGGCGCGGCCGGACGCCTGCTGCACGCCGCCACGCTGCTCACCGCGGAGGCGCCGGACGCCAATCCGCGCGCGCGGCGCCTGCTGACGCACGCCCTCGCGCACACGTACGCCCGCTGGGACCGGCTGCGCGGCGAGGACCCGTACGACTGCGCCCGCCAGTACCTCGCCACGCGCTTCGCGCGCACGCTCTGGCACCGGTACGGCGTCCCGGGCCGCGCCCGGCCCGATCCGGGCAGCCCGCTCGCCACCCTGACCCCACGGGAACGGCTGATCCTCGTCCTGCGGCTCTACGAGGGTGTCGCCGAGGAACAGACGGCGGCCCTGCTCGGGCTGCCCGCGGACCACGTGCACACGGTCTGCGACCGCGCGGCGGCCGCCCTGCTGCACCCCGCACGGCCGGCCGGTCCGCACCCGGCGGGCCCGGAGGTGGCACGGTCATGAGGGACGGACGCGGCGGGAGAACGCGGTGAACCGGGCCGAGCGGGAGGCCGCCGTACGGCGGATCATGGAGCGGACGCCGGCACCGGTACCGCCGGAGCTGTACGCGGAGGCGGTACGGCGCGGCGAGCGCCGGCTGCGGCGGCGCCGGCTCGCCCGCCGGGTGCTGTGGCTGCTGGCCTGCGCCGCGGCCGTCGCGTTCGCCGTGTGGGCGGCCGAGGCACGCCCGTGGGCGGAGCCGCCCTCGCAGACGACTCCGCCGGTCACCGACTGGTGACCGCGGCTGCTAGCCGAGGGCCTGCTTCAGGTCCGCCAGCAGGTCGTCGACGTTCTCGATGCCGACGGACAGGCGCACCAGGTCGCCCGGGACCTCCAGCGCGGAGCCGGCCGCGGAGGCGTGGGTCATCCGGCCGGGGTGCTCGATGAGGGACTCGACGCCGCCGAGCGACTCGCCGAGGGTGAACACCTGGGCCCGGTTGCACACCTCGACGGCCGCCGCCTCGCCGCCCTCCACCCGGAAGGACACCATGCCGCCGAACGCCTTCATCTGCTTGGCGGCGACCTCGTGGCCGGGGTGCTCGGGCAGGCCCGGGTAGAGCACGCTCGTCACGCGCGCGTGCCGGGTCAGCATGTCGGCGATCCGGGTGGCGTTCTCGCTGTGCCGGTCCATCCGCACCGCGAGGGTCTTGGTGCCGCGCAGCACCAGCCAGGAGTCGAAGGGGCCGGCGACGGCGCCCATCGCGTTCTGGTGGTAGGCCAGTTCCTCGCCGAGCCCCGGGTCCGAGACGATCAGCGCACCGCCGACCACGTCGGAGTGGCCGCCCATGTACTTGGTCAGGGAGTGCACGACGACGTCGGCGCCGAGCGACAGCGGCTGCTGGAGGTAGGGCGTCGCGAAGGTGTTGTCGACGACGAGCCGCGCGCCCGCGTCGTGGGCGACCTGGGCGACGGCGGCGATGTCGGTGATGCCGAGCAGCGGGTTGGAGGGGGTCTCCACCCAGACGGCCTTGGTCTTCGGGGTGATCGCGGCGCGCACGGCGGCCGGGTCGCTGGTGTCGGCGACGGACCACTGGACCCCCCAGCGGGTGGCGACCTTGGCGAACAGCCGGAAGGTGCCGCCGTAGGCGTCGTTCGGGATCACCACGTGGTCGCCGGGGACGAGCAGCGTACGCAGCAGCGTGTCCTCGGCCGCCAGGCCGGACGCGAAGGCGAGACCGTGGCGGCCCCCCTCCAGCGCGGCGAGGTTCTCCTCCAGTGCCGTCCGGGTCGGGTTGGCGCTGCGGCTGTACTCGTAGCCGCCGCGCAGCCCGCCCACGCCGTCCTGCTTGTAGGTCGATACCTGGTAGATCGGCGGGACGACCGCGCCGGTCGCGGGATCCGCGGTGTTGCCCGCGTGGATCGCGAGGGTCTCGAAGTGCTGACTGATGTGCCTGTCGCTCATGCCCACCGAGCGTAGTGCGCCCGGCCGGATACTGAGTCCCGCCCGGCTCCGGGGGGCACCGGCGCTAGGGATATCCCTGTGCGGACGGCCCACGCCCGCGCGCCCCTGTCATGCTCCGGTCCAGGGTTTTCCACAGGCACGCGGCGGGGTTCGCCAATTGCCGGCGGCGTCTGGTTCGCTTGGGGGCATGGCGATTCTCTGGCTGCTGATGGCGCTGCTCATGCTGGGCTTCGTCCTGCTCCCGGTCATGCGGCGCGGGCGCGGGATGATCGAGCAGGTTCCCCCGGGACACCCGGACGCCGCCGACCCGGAGGACTACGGCTTCGTGCGCCAGGAGGAGCTGGACGTGCGCATGCCCGGCCCCGACCAGGACCTGCTGGACGTCCTGGAGCTGGTGCAGCGCACGCAGGACCACCGGGCCGCCGCCCAGCTGCTGGCCGGCACCGAGACCGGGGGCGAGCTGCGCTGGCAGCGGGTGCAGGCCTTCGCGGGCGCCGCCGCGCTGGAGCTCCAGCAGCGCCCCGGCGGGATACACGCGACGCCGGGCGGACAGTGGCTCAGGGTGTGGCGGGCCGAGCAGCCCAAGGACGCGGGGGGCGCCGCCGTCCACGCGGAGTTCCTGGTGCAGCAGGCCTGGCGGACGTCGGCACGGGGCACGGACGACTTCCGGATCATCATGGAGGAGGCCCGGGACGCCTGCGCCCAGGCGGCCCTGCTGGCCCCCGGCGATCCGGTGCCGTATCTCTCCGAGCTGTCCATCGCGCGCGGACTGGCCTACTCGCGGGCCGAGTTCGAGCAGCTGTGGCTGAAGATCCTCGACCGCGCCCCCCACCACATGGGCGCGCATCTGGCCGCGCTGCACTACTGGTGCGAGAAGTGGCACGGCTCGCGCGAGCAGGCGTACGCCTTCGCCGAAGCCGCCGCCGCCCGCGCCCCGCGGGGCTCACTGCTCGCCGCGCTGCCGCTGTTCGCGGTGTTCGAGCACCTCCCGGAGGTGAACCTGGTCGCGGGCTTCTACCGGAGCGAGGTCGTCACCCGGGCGATCCACGGCGCGCTGCACGCGGTGCACGAGGCCCGCCCCGACGACCCGACGCTGCCGCACGTCCGGCATCTGCTGGTCTTCTTCCTGGTGCGCGCCGAGCGCTGGGCGGAGGCCATGCACCAGCTGGTGCATGTCGACGGTCACGTCGGCGCCCTGCCCTGGACCCTGAGCGCCGACCCGGCCGCGGAGTTCGCCGTCTACCGCGCCCTGGCGGTGGCCGGCTACGAGGCCAACGGCGGCAACCCGGCCACCCTCCCCGGCTGACCCGGGCCCCGGCCCCGCAGTACCCGTCCGACCTGCGGCAGGGCACACTCCGCGGCCGGCCGGCCTCCGCGTTGCACGGGGCGCCTCGGGGTCAGCCCTCGGCTCGGGCGGGCAGCCGCCATCCCGGGCGCGGGAAGTGGCAGGTGTAGCCGTCCGGGTAACGCTGCAGGTAGTCCTGATGTTCGGGCTCGGCCTCCCAGAAGGGGCCGACGGGCTCCACCTCGGTGACGACCTTGCCCGGCCACAGGCCGGAGGCCTCCACATCCGCGATCGTGTCCTCGGCGATCCGCTTCTGCTCGTCGTCCACGTAGTAGATCGCCGAGCGGTAACTGAGGCCGATGTCGTTGCCCTGGCGGTTCCTGGTGGTCGGGTCGTGGATCTGGAAGAAGAACTCCAGGAGCGCGCGGTAGTCGGTGGCAGCGGGGTCGAAGAGGATCTCGATGGCCTCCGCGTGCGTGCCGTGATCACGGTACGTCGCGTTCGGCACGTCACCCCCGGTGTACCCGACCCGGGTCGCCGTCACGCCCGGCAGCCGGCGGATCAGCTCCTCCATGCCCCAGAAGCATCCACCCGCCAGCACGGCCCTCTGCGTCTGCGCAGCCATTGCGGCTCCTCCCATATCTGTCACTCGGTGTCCGGTACCCCGCCCCCTCAACGCGCGAGGGACCCGGGCGATTCCTTGCCCGTCCCGATCAGCGGTGAGCTCGACCCGGAGCCGAGGTGCGGGCCGGGCGGGCGTACGGCGCCGGGGAGGATCTCCGGGTGGAGTGGAGGGGGCCGGCGGGGCGGGGCCGGCCGGGACCCTCGCCACGCCCCCGTCGGCCCCCTGAGCACCGGTGCGGGCGCCCGCCGGTCAGATCGTCGCCGTGTCGATGACGAAGCGGTAGCGGACGTCGCTGGCCAGCACCCGCTCGTACGCCTCGTTGACCTCGGCGGCGCTGATCAGCTCTATCTCGGCGCCGATGCCGTGCTCGGCGCAGAAGTCCAGCATCTCCTGGGTCTCCTGGATGCCGCCGATCATGGAGCCCGCCAGGGTCTTGCGGCCGCCGATCACCGAGAACAGGTTGAGGGCGACCGGCTCCTCGGGCGCGCCGACGTTCACCAGGGCGCCGTCCACCTTCAGCAGCGACAGGAGCGCGCCGAAGTCCATCGGGGCCGACACCGTCGAGACGATCAGGTCCAGGCTGCCGGCCAGCTCCTCGAAGGTCTTCGGGTCGCTGGTGGCGTGGTAGTGGTCGGCACCGAGCTTGAGGCCGTCGTCCTTCTTGCGCAGCGACTGCGAGAGGACCGTGACCTCGGCGCCCATGGCGTGCGCGATCTTGACGGCCATGTGGCCGAGACCGCCGAGGCCGACGACCGCGACCTTCTTGCCGGGGCCGGCGTTCCAGTGGCGCAGCGGGGAGTAGGTGGTGATGCCCGCGCACAGCAGCGGCGCGGCCACGTCCAGGGACAGGCCGTCGGGGATGCGGACGACGTAGTTCTCGTCGACGACGATCTTCTCGGAGTAGCCGCCGTAGGTGGGCTCGCCGTCCTTGCCGACGGCGTTGTAGGTGCCGACCATGCCCTTGAGGCAGTACTGCTCCAGGCCCTTGAGGCAGTTCTCGCACTCGCGGCAGGAGTCGACCATGCAGCCGACGCCCACCCGGTCACCGGCCCGGAACCTGGTCACACCGGATCCGACCTCGGCGACGACACCCGCGATCTCGTGGCCGGGGACCATGGGGAAGATCGCCTCGCCCCAGCCCTCGCGGACCTGGTGGATGTCGGAGTGGCAGATGCCGGCGAACTTGATGTCGATCAGGACGTCGTACTCGCCGACCGCGCGGCGCTCGATGGTCGTCCGCTCCAGCGGGGCCTTCGCGGCGGGCGCGGCGTACGCGGCAACAGTGGTCATGCCAAGGGTCTCCTAGCTGTCTCGCGTGCCCGGCCGCCTTGTGGCCGGGCACGGCATCCAGCCTGCCCCGTGCGCGGCCGCTCACCCAGACCACGCCTTTGCGTACGACCGCTGTGCCTACCACCGGCGGGGACAGGCTCCTGTGCGTACGACCAGGAATACTGGACGCATGGACAGCAGGGACGAACAGCCGGACGCGGCAGCCGGCACCGGCCGGACGCTGGACCGGCGGGCGGAGCTGAGCGAGTTCCTGCGCAGCCGGCGCGCCCGGCTGAAACCGGAGGACGTGGGCCTGCCCGACTTCGGGCGGCACCGCCGGGTGCCCGGGCTGCGCCGCGAGGAGCTGGCGCAGCTGGCCGGGGTGTCGGTGGCGTACTACACCCGGCTGGAGCAGGGCAACGGGAAGAACGTCTCGTCGGAGGTGCTGGGCTCGATCGCCCGCGCACTGCGGCTGACGGACGCGGAGCACGCGCATCTGACCCATCTGGCCAAGCCGAAGGCGCACAAGAAGAAGCCGGCGGCCCGGCAGCAGCAGGTGCGGCCGGCGCTGCGGCAGCTGCTGGACACGATGGACGGCGTACCGGCGTACGTCGTGGGCCGGCGCGCGGAGATCCTCGCCTGGAACCGGATGGCGGCGGCCCTCTTCGGTGACTGGGCTCAGCTGCCGCCGGGCGAACGCAACTGGGCCCGGCTGGTCTTCCTGTGCCCCGAGTACCGGGACCTGTTCGTCGACTGGGAGCAGAAGGCGATCGACATCGTCTGTGCCCTGCGCATGGACGCGGGCTGCTATCCGGACGATCCGCGGCTGTCGGCGCTGGTGGGGGAGCTGTCCGTCAAGAGCGAGGAGTTCCGCCGGCTGTGGGCCACGCACGACGTCAAGGAGAAGAGCCACGGCGTCAAGCACCTGCACCATCCGCTGGTGGGAGCGCTGGCGCTGAACTTCGAGAGCTTCCGGCTGACGGACGGCTCGGACCAGTCCCTGATCACCTACCACGCCGAACCGGCCTCCCCCTCCGCCGACTCCCTGCGCCTCCTGTCCAGCTGGGGCACGGACGCCACCCGGGCGGTGCCGTCGGTGTAGCGCGGCGCCGGACGGCGGACGGCCCGCGGGAGGCGTGAGCTTCCCGCGGGCCGTCCGTCATCGGGTCGTCCGGCTAGTGAGGGGTCACTTGCCGTAGTACGCGTTGTAGATCGTGATCTCCGACGTGTTGCCCTTCTTGTCGGTGATCTTGGCGCGGAACGAGACGGCCTTGTTCTTCGCCGGGTTCCGGACCGTGATCCTGCCGCTCCGGACCTCGGTCTTCTTGAAGTTCTTGCCGTCGTAGGAGACGTAGACGGCGAGGGACTTCAGGTTGCCGCCGGCGGCCGAGCCCTCCACGGTGACCGGGAAGGTGACCTTCTTGCCGGCCGTGACCCGGCTGTCCGGGCCGGTGGTGGCCCCGAAGTGCAGGGCGGAGGCGGGCAGCTGGGTGAAGCCGTCGGACGGCTTCCTGGAGCGGAAGGTCCAGGCCGCGTCGATCCGCGTCGAGGCCTCCGACACCTTCGGGGAGCGCTTGACCGAGGTGGTCAGCCGGTAGGCCGCGTCACCGGCCGGGACCTTGAAGGTCTTCTCACCGAACAGCGGGTCGTCGTTGGACCCGACCTTGGTGCCGTTGCGGTACAAGGTGGTGTTCACCGAGGTGAAGTCCGAGTACCCGTTGTGCCTGCCGGAGTCGGCGACCAGCGACAGCGAACCGGCGATCTCGTTGCCGTTGCGGAAGAGGCCGGAGTCCTTGCCGAGGTGCGGGCCGAACACCGCGGTGTTGACCGTCCTGGTGTAGGTCCGGCCGGCCCCGAAGGCGAACTGGCCCAGCTCGTAGCCGGTGTCGGTGACCGGGAAGCCGTCCTGGTCCGTCCCGCCGTCCTGCTCGAACTCCAGCTCCCACCTGACGCCGCCCTTGGCGGACAGGTGCAGGGTGCGGGTGCCGGGCAGGGGCTGCGCGATGCTGACCGAGGAGGCGCCGGAGCTGCCGGGCAGCCAGCCCACCGCGTCGATGGAACCCGTCTTGCCCTTGGCCGGCGCGCCCATGCGTGCCTTCACCGTGGCGAGGTCGCCCGCCTTGTAGTGCTTGGTGTAGCCGGTGGCGAGCTGCTTGACCGGGCCGCCGGAGGTGACGTCGTACTCCTCGCGGGCGCCCTTGGTCCAATGGGCGTCCCACTGCTGGAACAGCGAGCCGGCGGGCAGCTGCGGGCCGAGGTGGGCGGTGCGGAAGTTCTTGTACGTGTCCAGGAACCAGCCGTAGCCGTACTGGCCGTCACCGATCGTGACGTCGTACTCCGGCGAGGCGAACTGGGACTTCAGGCCCGTGGCGGGGACGGTGACGTCCACCGGCCTGGCCTTGCGCGCGTCGATCGTGATCGTCTGCTTCTTGCCGACGGTCAGCTTGGGCTGCGCGATCCAGTCGATGCCCTTGGAGGCGTCCTGCGGGTCGCCGTAGACCGACGTGTTGAGGATGTACGTGCCCTTGGGCGCACGCACCTTCACCGTGCCGGACTTGTCGTACGGGCTCAGCGCGGTGCCCTTGGCGAGACCGGCGACGCCGTTGAGGTCGGCACCGTAGTACGGGGCCGGCTTGCCGTCGCGGCCGATGAACTTCAGGGTGACGTCGTACGACTCCACCTCCCGCTGCACCGCCGCCGCCGTGCGGACCGTCTGGCCGTCGCCCGTCGCCGTCACGTACGCGGAGTAGGCGCCGTCGACGGTGCCGCCCAGCCTGGTGTCGACGGTGAGGCCGACAGAGGCCTTGCCGTGCGCCGGAACGGTGATCTTCGTGGCGGCGAGCTTGAAGAAGCCCGACGGGGCCGCCGCGCCCTTGGGGCCGATGGCGCTGCTGGTGAGGGTGAGGGTGACGTCCTTGGCACCGAGGTTGCGGTAGGTCAGCGCCTTGGTCGCCGGCTTGTCGTCGGTGTGCGGCCACTGCTGCACACCGAAGGTCACCGACACGGGCTCGGCGACGATCGACTGCTTGATGGCCTTGTCGACCTGGATGCGGCCCGTGCCCTGCTGGAACGGGGTGTACTTGCCGTCCTTGGCGGAGCCGGTCAGGGCGCCCTTCAGTTCGGCGTAGCCCCAGTCGGGGTGCTCCTGCTTCAGGATGGCCGCGGCGCCCGCGACGTGCGGGGTGGCCATCGAGGTGCCGGAGATGGTCAGGTAGCCCTCGGGCTTCTCGCCGACCTCCTGGTCGATGACGCTGCCCTTGGCCGCGGCGGCGGTGATGTCCACGCCGGGCGCGGTGACGTCCGGCTTGATGGCGCCGTCGCCGGTGCGCGGGCCGGTGGAGGAGAAGTCGGCGAGCTTGTCCTTCTTGTCGACGGCGCCGACGGTGAGCGCGGCGTCCGCGCTGCCCGGCGAACCGATCGACTGGGGCCCGTCGTTGCCCGCGGCGATCGCGAACAGGATGCCCTTCTCGGCGGAGAGCTTGTCGACCTCGGCCTCGAGGGGGTCGATCTCGGGGGTGTCGTAACCGCCGAGGCTCAGGTTGATCACGGAGGCGCCCTGGGAGGCGGCCCACTCCATGCCGGCGAGGATGCCGGAGTCGTCACCGGAGCCGGTGTCGTCCAGCACCTTGCCGTTCAGGATCTTGGCGTCGGGGGCGACGCCCTTGTACTTGCCCCCCGACTTGGCGCCGGTGCCCGCGACGATGGAAGCGACGTGCGTGCCGTGCCCGAAGTGGTCGGTGGCGTCGGCGGCGGCGGTGAAGTTGTGGGCCTCGATCACCTGGTTCTTCAGGTCGGGGTGGGTGGCGTCCACACCGGTGTCGAGGACGGCGACCTTGACGCCCTTGCCGGTGTAGCCGGCCTTCCAGGCGGTGGGGGCGCCGATCTGCGGCACGGACTTGTCGAGGCTGGCTCTGCGGACGCCGTCGAGCCAGACGTGCGCGATGCCGGAGGCGGACCGGCTGCCGTCGGTGACCGCGTGCCACAGGCCGGTCATGTCCTTGACCGGGGTCTGCACGGCGTCCGCGTTGAGCGCCTTCAGGCTGTGCCGCAGGGTGCCCGCGTCGCGGACGCCGGCCTTGGCGCCGGCGGCGGTGCCGCGGTAGCCGACGATGACCTTCAGGCCGTTCTTCTGGGCCTTGCGGGTGGCGGCCTTGTTCAGCTCGGTGATGTCGAACAGGCGCTGGTCCAGCGTGCCGGAGGCGACCAGCCGGGCCGCGTCGGCGGGGACGACCAGCGTGTGTCCGGCGGTCTTGCGGACCTGGAAGGGTATGTGCTCGCGTCCCTGGGCCCGCTCCAGGCCGACGATGCGGCCCTTGGCGTCGAGGGCGACGCGGTCACCGGTGATGAGGGTGACGTGGTGCCTGGCGCTGGACGTCGGGGCGGCGGTGCCGGTCGCCCGGGCCCCGGTGGGCTTCGCCGACGCCGGGCTGGTCATACCCGCTGCGAGGGCGACTGCTGCGGCCGTTGCCACGGTGGCCGCAGCCGCTCTTTTCACTTGTCTGCGCAAGATCTCCCCCTGGAGATGGTGTACCGGGTGAATTCCCCGTTCGCCCGGCCGGGGGAAGCCTCGTACGTCTGCACGTCAGCCCCCCGGGTCCCGAAGTATGCCGGGGGGTGATCAGACGGCTCAAGGGAGAGGAAGGGGGCGGGCAAGCGCCTGGGGGAAACTGTTACCCGGCGGCCGGGACACCGTTACACAACCGCGAAGTCCCTTTCCCGGGAAGGGTGTTATGCGGCGAAGGAGCATGAGAAGCCGGGGCCGGCCCGTGAAACACCGGTGCCGCCCCTGGGGGCGGCACCGGGAAAGCTGTGGGCGGGGCGTCAGACGGCCGAACCGGCCTTCCACTGCGACCAGTCCATGTTCCAGCCGTTGAGGCCGTTGTCCGGGGCGACCGTCTTGTCGCCGGTGTTCTGGACGACCACGACGTCACCGATCAGCGAGTGGTTGTAGAACCAGGCGGCCGGCGTGCTCGGGTCGCCGGCGCCCTTCTTGTCCTGGAGGCCGACGCAGCCGTGGCTGGTGTTGAGGTTGCCGAACACCGAGGGCGCGCCCCAGTAGTTGCCGTGCACGAAGGTGCCGGAGGTGGTCAGGCGCATGGCGTGCGGCACGTCCTTGATGTCGTACTCGCCCTTGCCGTCGTCGTCGGTGAAGCCGACCGTCGCACCGTTCATCCGGGTCTCCTTGAACTTCTCGGAGATCACCATCTGGCCCTCGTACGTCTTGTTGTCGGGCGAACCGGCGGAGATCGGTATGGTCTTGACGACCTTTCCGTCCTGCGTGATCTTCATCTGCTTGGTCTTCGCGTCCACGTACGTGACCTGGTTGCGGCCGATGTGGAAGGTGACCGTCTTCTGCTGGACGCCGTAGACGCCGTCCGCGCCCTGGACGCCGTCGAGCGCCAGCTTCAGGGTGACGGTGGAGCCGCCCTTCCAGTACTCCTCGGGACGGCAGTCCATGCGGTTGGCGTTGAACCAGTGGCAGACGACCTCCTGGCCGCTGCTGGAGCTGACCGTGATGCCCTTCTGCACGGCCGCCTTGTTGGTGATCGCCTTGTCGAAGTTGATCGACACCGGCATGCCGACCCCGACCGTGGAGCCGTTGTCCGGGGTGTAGGAGCCGATGAAGCTGTTGGCCGGGGAGACGGTGGTGAAGGAGGCGTTCTCGTGGGCTATGCGGCCCTCGGAGTCCTTGGCCTCCGCGGCGAGCCGGTAGGTGGTGGAGCGCTCCAGCTGGACGCCCGGCTTCCAGCTCTTCCTGTCGGCGGAGAGCTGACCGGCGACGGTCTTGCCGTCCTGCGTGGTCATCGTGACGGCGGTGAGCGTGCCCTTGGTCACCCTGACGGCCGCGGAGTTGTTGATCGAGGCGTTGTTGGAGCCGTCCTTCGGCGTGATCGTGATCTGCGCCTGCGAGGACTTCTTCGCCGCCGCCGCGTCGGCCTGGGCCTGCGAGGAGTCGCCGCTGCCGCTGCCGGATGCCTTGTCGTCGCCGCCGGAACACCCCGTGAGCACCAGCACACCGCCGAGCAGAGCGGACGCGGCCATCAGGCCCCTGCGCCGCGTACTGTCCGTCATCACAAGCTTCTCCATCGTTGCCGAGTCGCGAAAAAACCCCGGGTGTCCCCGTAAGAACCTTCAACGCTACGGCCGCTCAGTCCCGTTCCACATCCGGTGGATCTGTGGGGCACACCACGTCCGCGGAAGAAGTCCGCGGCCGGTGCGGGATTCGGTCCGTGCGTCCCCTGGGACGACGAAACCCCGGACGGCGGTTGCCGTCCGGGGTCATGAGTGCCCCGGGACGCTCAGCCGATGCCGCCCTCTTCCTCGTCGTCCGCCCCATCATCCTCGTCCAGGTCCCACTCGGGCGAGTCGGGGTCGTAGTCGACCCGCTCACTGGACCACGACGCCTGCTGGAGCTCCACCCCGGGCACCTCGCTGACCAGGTCGAACGGGTCCACGAGATACGCCAGGGCCTCCGCGGTGTCTTCGGTCACAGCGCTCTCGGCCTGGGCCCGCTCCGACTCCGGCAGCTCGGGATCCGCGGCGAGGCGGCGCAGGGCGGCCTTGGTCACCTCGTCCTCGTCCTGCACCTCCAGGACCAGCTCCACTCGAAGCCGTACAAAACGTGATGTCTCTTCAGTGCTCATGGCGTGAGCGTACGGCCGAAACCTCCCGTGACTTTCCTGTGACCCGCGCCTTTCACTAACATCGCCCCACACGGCCAATTCACCAGCGCCACAAGGGGATCGATATTCCGTGTCATCCGTTCGCCGTCCGCTGCTGACCGCCACCGCCGCGGGCACCCTGCTGTGCGCCCTGTGGTTCGTCCCGTCCGCGAACGCCTCGCAGACCGCTGCGGAGGGCAAGGCGGCGGGCACGTCCGCGCCGGCACGGGCCCCGCAGGCGAGAGCGGTGACCGCGGCGACCACCGAGGCCACCCGGAGCACCGGGAGCACCGGGAGCACCGGCACGGCGGTCACCGCGCGGGCGGCGGAGGCCGGCACCGAACTGGCCGACACGGGAGGCCCCGACACGACCCCGTACGTCGTCGGCGGGAGCCTCTTCCTCTCCGTGGGCGCCGGCTTCGTCGTGTACTCGGTGCGCCGGGAACGCCTGGAGTTTTAATCGTCCTTGACGAATCTTTGACAGCCCGCACATAGTGCGCACATGAAGAGATCATCGGGCGTGCGGCTGTGCGCCACCGCGGCTGTGAGCGTGCTGTCGCTCGCCCTCGTCACGGGCTGTGGCGAGGAGTCGAAGGACTCCGGGGACGGCAAGGGCAAGGACGCGGCGAACCCGGCCGCGAAGGCGCTGAGCGCCGCCGACCTGAAGAAACTGATCATCGCCAAGGGCGAGGTGCCCGGGTTCAAGGTCGGCGCCGTCACGGGCGGTCTGCCCACCGCGGACAAGGTCACGGCGGACGACGCCAAGTGCGAGCCGCTGCTGCGCGCGTTCACCGGCATCGCGCCCGGCGACCCGGCGGCGGACACCAGCCGCATGGCCACGCAGGACAAGAAGGCCCCCACGGGCGGCGCCACGTCCGGGGACGACCTGGGCGACGGCAAGTTCGAGGACGCGATCAACAAGTCCATGGACCTGGACGTCACCGTCGTCACCCTCGCCTCGTACGACGGCGACGGCGCGCAGCGGGCCCTGACGTCGGTCTCCGACGCGGTCAAGGCCTGCGCGGGCGGTTTCTCCGGCCGGCAGGCCGGCGAGAAGGGCACGTTCACCAAGGTCGCCGAGGAGAAGTCCTCCGGCACGGGTGACGCCTCGGTGGCCTTCACCGCGACCAACGACGCGGGCAAGGACGGCGCCCTGCCGCTGCACGCCGAGGTCGTGCGGCACGGCTCCACCCTCGCCACCTACAGCACGATCAACATCGGCGCGATGATGGGCAGGAAGCCCTACACGGTGTCCGCCCCGGTCGTGAAGGCCCAGGCCGCCAAGCTGAGGTGACGCCTCGTCCGGCCCGCGGGACGTGACGCGAGGGGGCCCCGGCCACGGCCGGGGCCCTTCGCGTTCACCGGAGCGGGCCGGTGACCTTCTCCGCGGCCGTCACCAGGTCACCGCTGCGCACGAACGCGTCGGCGGCGGCCAGATCGGGCGCCAGGAACCGGTCCGGACCGGGCCCCTGCACACCGGCGGCCCGCACGGCCTCGATGACCGCCTGCGAGGCGGGTGCCGGAGTCAGGCCCGCACGCAGCTCGACGGCCCGGGTGGCCGCGTACAGCTCGACGGCGATGATCCGGGTGAGGTTGTCCACGGCGGTGCGCAGCTTGCGCGCGGCCGACCAGCCCATGGACACGTGGTCCTCCTGCATGGCGGAGGACGGGATGGAGTCCGCGGAGGCCGGTACGGCGAGCCGCTTCATCTCGCTGACCAGCGCGGCCTGCGTGTACTGGGCGATCATCAGGCCGGAGTCGACGCCGGCGTCGTCGGCGAGGAACGGCGGCAGGCCGTGGCTGCGGTTCTTGTCCAGCAGCCGGTCGGTGCGCCGCTCGGCGATGGAGCCGAGGTCGGCGGCGGCGACGGCGAGGAAGTCCAGCACGTAGGCCACGGGGGCGCCGTGGAAGTTGCCGTTGGACTCCACGCGGCCGTCGGGCAGCACCACGGGATTGTCGACGGCGGAGGCGAGTTCGCGCTCGGCGACCAGGCGGGCGTGCGCGATCGTGTCGCGTCCCGCGCCGGCGACCTGCGGGGCGCAGCGCACCGAGTAGGCGTCCTGCACGCGCGGCGCGTCGTCCTGGTGGTGCCCGGTGAGCTGCGAACCCTCCAGCACGGCCAGCATGTTGGCGGCGCTGTCGCCCTGGCCCGGGTGCGGCCGGATGGCGTGCAGCTCGGGCGCGAGCACCTTGTCCGTGCCGAGCAGCGCCTCCAGGCTGAGGGCGGCGGTGATGTCGGCGGACTTGTAGAGGGTGTCGAGGTCGGCGAGGGCCATGATCAGCATGCCGAGCATGCCGTCGGTGCCGTTGAGGAGGGCCAGGCCCTCCTTCTCGCGCAGCTCGACGGGCCGGATGCCGTGCTCGGCGAGCAGCTCGCCCGCGGGGCGGACGGTGCCGTCGGGGCCCTCCGCGTCGCCCTCGCCCATCAGGGTCAGGGCGCAGTGGGAGAGCGGGGCGAGGTCGCCGGAGCAGCCGAGGGAGCCGTACTCGTGCACGACCGGGGTGATCCCGGCGTTCAGCACGTCGGCCATGGTCTGCGCGACCTCGGGCCGGACGCCGGTGTGCCCGGAGCAGACGGTCTTCAGCCGCAGGAACATCAGGGCCCGTACGACCTCGCGCTCCACCCGCGGGCCCATGCCGGCGGCGTGCGAGCGGACGATGTTGCGCTGTAGCTGGGCACGCAGTTCCGGACTGATGTGCCGGGTCGCCAGCGCGCCGAAGCCGGTGGAGACGCCGTAGACCGGCTCCGGCTTGGCCGCCAGCGCGTCCACGATCTCGCGGGCCGCCGCCAGGGCCGCCACCGCCTGTGCCGACAGTTCGATGCGGGCACCGCCGCGCGCCACGGCGAGAACGTCGGACGCCGTGACACCGGACGTCCCCACCACCACAGTGTGCATATCCATATTCAGGAGCGTACGCATTGAATGTGGCGATGTCACTAGTGGAGTGCCGGTGTGACCCTTACCGTGACGTGTGGGCTTCGCCTCACGGCCGGCGCCCGCGGAACCGGCGCCGTTCACCACGCGCGGGCGGCGGCTCGTCCGCCAACCGTACGACCGGATCGTCCGGCCCCTCCCGGCCCGCCACCACCGGCCGGGTCGCGCGCAGCGCCTTGGCCCGGTACTGGGCGGCGTCGGCGAGCCGGAACAGCCGGCGGGCGTCCCGCACCTCCCCGATCGGGTCCTCGGTCGAGGCCACCCCGCACGCCACCCCCTCCCCCAGCTCCAACTCGGCCGCCCTCCGGCACAGTTCGTGCGCGGCCTTCGCGACGTCGTCGGCCGGCTGCCCGACCGCCAGCAGACAGAACTCGTCCCCGCCCAGCCGCGCCGCCAGCGCGCCGGGCACCATTGCCCCGCACAGCGACAGCACCGAGCCGAACCGTTCGAGGAGGCGGTCGCCGACGGCGTGACCGAGGGTGTCGTTGACCCGCTTGAGCCCGTTGAGGTCACACACGACAAGACTGACCGCCACGCCCTCCCTGCGGTGCCGTTCGACGGCCTCCTCCAGGCGTACGTCCACGGCACGGCGGTTGGCGAGGCCGGTCAGCGCGTCGGTGAACGCCAGCCGGCGGGCCTCCTCCAGCCGCTCGGTCTGCGCGATCCCGGCGGCGACCACCGCGGCCAGCACGGTGGCGAAGTCGGCGTCCGGCCGGCCGAACAGCGGCTCACCGATCGCGCGGGCCACGTACAGCTCGCCCCACGCCCTGCCGTGCAGGACGACGGGGGCGACGACACAGCAGCCGCGGCGGCGGCGGCGCAGGGCGGCGACCCGCTGGTGCAGGTAACCGGGGGTGCCGGCGGCGGCCCCCTCGGCCGTCTCCACCCACGCGTTCGGGCCGCCGCCGCCCGCCCAGCGCTCGTGCAGGAACTCGGTGATCTCCGGGAACTGGTGCACCGGGTAGGCCTCGGACTCGGGGAACTGCTCCTCGTCCGGGGCGCGGTCCCCCACGTTCACCAGGACCCGCAGACGGCCCAGGCCCCGCTCCCACACCGACAGCGCGGCGAAGCTGCCGTCCAGCGCGCGGCAGGCGCCGACGGCGGCGGCCTGCCAGCAGTCCCGCGGGGTGTGCGCCGCCGCCATGCCCTGCGCCAGCGTCACGACGGCGACGAGCCGCTTGTCCTCACCCATCCATCCAGGTTAGGGATGAATCGGGTGATTCGCGCTGCCGCGGGGGGCGTCGCGAGGTGGGCCGGGGGCCGGTGCCGGGTGCGGGTCGGCTGTGGCCGGGCGCGCCGTTCCCCGCGCCCCTTTCGGGGCGCTGCGCGGGCGCGGGGCGGGACGGGCGCCGTGGGGGCGGGAGCCGGTGCCGGGTGCGGATCCGTTGAGGCCGGACGCGCCGTTCCCCGCGCCCCTTTCGGGGCGCTGCGCGGGCGCGGGGCGGGACGGGCACCGTGGGGGCGGGAGCCGGTGCCGGGTGCGGATCCGTTGAGGCCGGGCGCGCCGTTCCCCGCGCCCCTTTCAGGGCGCTGCGCGGGCGCGGGGGACGTAGGTGGTCCGGTGTCGGCTGCGGGTCCGTTGGGGTCGGGCGCGCCGTTGCCCGCGCCCCTTTGCGGGTGCTGGTTCGGTGGGGTTACTCGCCCGGCCATTGGGGGGTGCGCTTTTCGTTGAAGGCGGATACCCCTTCCGCCCGGTCGGCCGAGAACGCCACCGAGCGCCAGGCCGCGTCCTCGACCTCGAGGCCGGCCCGCAGGTCCAGCCCGTGTCCCAGCCGCAGGGCCCGCTTCGCCGCGCGCAGGCCCACCGGTGAGTTCCCGGCGATCCGCTCCCCCAGGGCCAGCGCCTCCTCGCGGTCGCGGCCCTCGTCGACCAGCCGGTCCACCAGGCCCAGCCCGGCCGCCTCGGCCGCCTCCACCCGGCGCGCGGAGAAGATCAGCTCGGCGGCGCGCGCCGCCCCGACCCGCCGCGGCAGCAGTTGCGTGCCGCCGCCGCCCGGGATCACGCCCACGGAGACTTCCGGCAGCCCCACCACGGCCGTACGGTCGGCCACGATCAGGTCACAGGACAGCGCCAGCTCGAATCCGCCGCCCAGCGCGAAGCCGTGCACGGCGGCGACCGTCGGCATCGGCAGCTCCAGCACGCCGGTGTACGCCGCCCGCGCCACCGGCCGCTGCCGTACGAGATCCGCGTCGGTGAAGGAGTTCCGCTCCTTCAGGTCCGCGCCGACGCAGAACGCCCGTTCGTGCGACGAGGTCAGGACGACCACCCGCGCGTCCCGGTCGGCGGCGAGCGCGGTGCACGCGCCCGCGAGGGAGCGGGCCATCTCCGTCGAGACGGCGTTCATGGCCTTGGGCCGGTCCAGCACCAGCTCCGCGACGTGCCCGTGCCGCCGCACCAGCACGAACTCCCCGAACCGCTCCTCGCTCATGACACCCCTCCGGTTAACGCGGGTTAACTGACCGTCTGCTCGATCATCGCAGCCCCGTCCCCTCCCGTGAAGTCCACGGGGCTACGCCCGTTCGAGTGACATCCCGGTTGTCCCGGTCCGTATCGCCCGCGGGAGCGCATAGCGTGCGCTCCGCCATGGCGCGCCCCGGGCGCGCGCCGGGGAGGGGACCCATGACACCGATACCCGTGCGGGCCGCAGCGGAGCGAGAACGTACGCCGGGGAAGCCGCCGGGAGTACGGCGCGGGCGGCACCGCAGGCCGCGGCCCCGCGGGGTGCTCCTCGCCGTCGGCGGGCTGGCGCTGGCCGCGGGGGTGTTCAGCCTGGTGCGGGTCGCCCCGGACTCGGGGGCCGGGGCCCCGGGGACGGCGGAGGCCGAGTCCCGGCCGGGCCCGGGCGGCGGGGATCCGGGCCGCTCGGCGAGGACCGCCGCCGGCACCGCCGAGGGCAGCGCCGCCACCCCCGCCGCGCTGCCCTCGGCGGTCTCCGTGATGGGCGGCAGCGGTCCCGGTGGCACGCCGGCGGCCGGCGGATCCGGCTCGCCGGTTCCCGCCGCTCCGGCCAGGGCCACCGCACCGGCCGGCGGCGGCACCGGCGTACCGACCGCTGTCCCGAACAGCGGACCGAACAGCGGACCCAGCAGCAGACCGACCAGAGCCCCCACCGGCGGCCCGACCGGTGTCCCCGGCTCGCACAGCGGTGCCCCGCGCCCCTCGCCGACGGCATCCGCCCCGGCGCCACCCGCACCTGGTCCGCCGCCCGGTCACCGCCCGCCGCAGCACGGCCGGGACGAGATCTGCCTGCCGGTGATCCGCCTGTGCCTGGACACGAGCGGTTAGCGGGGTGGGCGGCTCGGGCGGGCCGTGGTCAGGAGGTGTCGTCGCGGCGCGTGAGCAGCCAGGGTTCGACCACGCCGAGGCCGCGCACCGGGCGCTGCCACATCGGCTGGAGCGCGAAGCGGTACACCGGCGGGTCCTCGCCCTCCTTCTCCGCGGCGGCCGCGGCCTCGGCCGCCTCCGCCTCCGAGGCGGGCGCCTCACCGGTGCGGATCAGCTCCTCGGCGAAGGCGCTGTCGACGAGGACGGCGTCGCGCGGGGCTATGGAGGTCAGCCGGGACGCCAGGTTCACCGTCGTACCGAACACGTCGCCCATCCGGGTGGTCACCGTGCCGAACGCCATGCCCACCCGGAGTTTCGGCATGGTCTCGTCGTTGGACAGCGTCTCCACCAGCCGCAGCGCGATGTCGGCGGCCGTGCCCGCGTCGTCCGCCGCGTAGAGCACCTCGTCGCCGAGGGTCTTGATGAGCCGGCCGCCGCGCGCCGCCACGAGGTCCGCGGCGGTCGTCTCGAAGGCCTCGACCAGCTCGCCCAGCTCCTCCTCCTCCATCCGGCGGGTGAGCCGGGTGAATCCCACGAGGTCGGCGAAGGCGACGGCGAGCCGGCGGTCGACCATCTCCTCGTCGTCGGCGGTCTGCACGACGCGGCCGGCCGAGGCGGCGAGCTGGCGGCGCCAGACGTAGACGAGGAACTCCTCCAGTTCGGGCAGGAGCAGCTCGACGATCGGGTACGTCACCTCGGTGCGCGTCATGCCCGGCTCGGGGGGCTCGGTCAGGCCCTCCAGGAAGGAGTCGATCTGCCACTCGGCCAACCGGGCGGTGGTCTGTCCGGTGGACCGGGCCACCTGCACGGCCATGGCCTCGCTGAGCAGGCCCGCCTCCACCAGGCCGGCGAGGCGGCGCAGGGCGAGGACGTCGGCCTCGGTGAGGGCCTTGGCCTGGCCGATGTCCGCGAAGCCCATGGCCCGCCAGAAACGCGAGGCCAGTTCCATGGAGACGCCGGCGCTGCGCGCGGCCTGGAACGGGGTGTAGCGGCGCTCGGCGCCCAGGATGAGCTGTTCGAGCCGCAGGGCCAGCGGGTCCTCGCCGGTGTCGGGGGCGTGGGGGTCCAACCGGCCGTCCCCGCCCGCGCCGGAGCCCGTGTCGTCGACGGTCACGCCTGCTGCCCTTCCGATCTGCCGCGGTCAGGTATCGACCGCGCTCAACTCTACGGCAGGTGTGCGCCAGCTCACTCCGTCGGGTTGAGCCGGCCGTACGCCTGTCGTTCGGGGGTGGAACGGCGCCCGGAGCTGCGGCGGGCGGTCCCCGCGGGCCTCGCGGTCCCGGGGCCCCGGCGTCCGACCGGGGGCGGCGTGGCACGTTGCCGGCCACCCGTCCATCGTGGCTGATCGCGCGGTTTCCCGCGCCCCTGGAGATCCGCGTGCACCGCACCCGCGGGGCATCCGCGTGCACCGTACCCGCGGGGGATCCGCATCGACCGTACCCGCGGGGGATCCGCCGTCCGGCCGGACGCAGACGGTCAGGGCCGTCGCCCGGCCGCCCCCCGCGCCGTCAACGCGCCGTCACGCGGGCCGTCACGCGGGCCGCAGGTGGACGATGTCCCCCGCCCCCACCGGTTCCTGCACGCCCGCCTCCGTGGCGATGACCAGCCGCCCGTCGCCGTCCAGCGCCACGGCCTCCCCCACCAGCGACCGGTCGCCCGGCAGTTCCGCGCGCACCGTCCGGCCGAGGGTCGCGCAGCCCGCCGTGTACGCCTCCTGTAGGCCGCTCGCCGCCGGATCGCCGCCGGCGGCGCGCCAGCGCCGGTACCAGTCCTCCAGCGACCGCAGCACCGCACGCAGCAGCGGATCGCGGTCCGTGGTGAGGGCGTCGGCGAGGACCAGGGAGCCCGCCTGCGGGACCGGGAGTTCGTCCGCCCGGAGGGTGACGTTGATGCCGACGCCGATGACGACGCCGTCCGTGCCGGCCCGCTCCGCGAGGATGCCGCCGGCCTTGCGTTCCTCGCCGCCCACGGTCAGCAGCAGGTCGTTCGGCCATTTGAGTGCCGTGTCGACGCTCGCCGCCCGGGACAGGCCGGCCGCGACGGCGACCCCGGTCAGCAGCGGGAGCCAGCCCCAGCGGGCCACGGGCACCTCGGCCGGCTTGAGCAGGACGGAGAAGAAGAGGCCGGAGCGCGGCGGCGCCGTCCACTGCCGGTCCAGCCGGCCCCGGCCGGCCGTCTGCTCCTCCGCCACGAGGACCGTGCCCTCGTCGGCGGTGCCGGCGGCGGCCGACGCGGCGAGGTCGGAGTTGGTGGAACCGGTCCGCTGCACGACCTCGACGGCGCGGTACAGGCTGCCCTCGCGGATCAGCCCCCGCCGCAGTGCCGTGGCGTTCAGAGGCGGGCGGTCCAGGTCGGACCAGCGGCTGTCGTCTGATGGATTGTGCGGCGTCATGCAAGCCACCCTAGGTGTGGTAAACGACGCAGTGCTGATCGGTAGGCACGCCACTACCCTACGGATGAGTAACCGTCCCCCCTTTTGAGCAGGCAGGGAGCCGCATCCCGATGTCCGAGCCGGAAGAGCGTCACGAGATCGAAAAGATCGATATCCACACGACCGCGGGCAAGCTCGCGGATCTCCAGCGGCGCATCCACGAGGCGACGCACGCCGGCTCCGCACGCGCCGTCGAGAAGCAGCACGCCAAGGGCAAGCTGACGGCCCGTGAGCGGATCGAGCTGCTGCTCGACGAGGGCTCGTTCGTCGAGCTGGACGAGTTCGCCCGGCACCGGTCGACCAACTTCGGACTGGAGAACAACCGCCCTTACGGGGACGGCGTCGTCACCGGGTACGGCACGGTGGACGGCCGGCCGGTCGCCGTGTTCTCGCAGGACTTCACCGTCTTCGGCGGGGCGCTCGGCGAGGTCTACGGCCAGAAGATCGTCAAGGTCATGGACTTCGCGCTGAAGACCGGCTGCCCGGTCATCGGCATCAACGACTCCGGTGGCGCCCGGATCCAGGAGGGGGTCGCCTCCCTCGGCGCGTACGGCGAGATCTTCCGCCGCAACACGCACGCCTCCGGGGTCATCCCGCAGATCAGCCTGGTCGTCGGCCCGTGCGCCGGCGGTGCCGTCTACTCGCCGGCCATCACCGACTTCACGGTCATGGTCGACCAGACCTCGCACATGTTCATCACCGGTCCGGACGTCATCAAGACCGTCACCGGCGAGGACGTCGGCTTCGAGGAGCTGGGCGGGGCCAGGACCCACAACACCGCCTCGGGCGTCGCCCACCACATGGCCGGCGACGAGAAGGACGCCATCGAGTACGTCAAGCAGCTGCTGTCGTACCTGCCGTCCAACAACCTCTCCGAGCCGCCGCTCTTCCCCGAGGAGGCGGACCTCACCGTCGGCGACGAGGACCGCGAACTGGACACCGTCGTACCGGACAGCGCGAACCAGCCGTACGACATGCACACGGTGATCGAGCACGTCCTGGACGACGCCGAGTTCTTCGAGACGCAGGCGCTGTTCGCGCCGAACATCCTCACCGGTTTCGGCCGGGTCGAGGGCCGTCCCGTCGGCATCGTCGCCAACCAGCCGATGCAGTTCGCCGGCTGTCTGGACATCACCGCCAGCGAGAAGGCGGCGCGGTTCGTGCGGACCTGCGACGCCTTCAACCTCCCGGTGCTGACCTTCGTGGACGTCCCCGGCTTCCTGCCGGGCGTCGGCCAGGAGCACGACGGCATCATCCGGCGCGGCGCCAAGCTCATCTACGCCTACGCCGAGGCCACCGTCCCGCTGATCACCGTCATCACCCGCAAGGCCTTCGGCGGTGCCTACGACGTCATGGGCTCCAAGCACCTCGGTGCCGACCTCAACCTCGCCTGGCCCACCGCCCAGATCGCCGTCATGGGCGCCCAGGGCGCGGTCAACATCCTGCACCGGCGGACCATCGCCGAGGCGGCGGAGACGGGCGAGGACGCCGAGGCGGTGCGGGCCCGGCTGATCCAGGAGTACGAGGACACCCTCCTCAACCCCTACGTCGCGGCCGAGCGCGGCTACATCGACGCGGTGATCATGCCGTCGGACACCCGCGCCCACATCGTCCGCGGGCTGCGTCAACTGCGCACCAAGCGGGAATCCCTGCCTCCGAAGAAGCACGGCAACATCCCCCTCTAGGCCCCGCGGACCCTGGGAGCGGTCATGAACATCAAGGTCGTACGAGGCAACCCGACCCCGGAGGAGCTGGCCGCCGCCCTGGCGGTGGTCCGTGTCCGCGCCGCGGCGGCGGCGGCCGCGGTGCCGTCCGGCGCCGAGGGACCGAAGGACGCGTGGGCCGACCCGGCGCGGATCGCGGCCGCCCGGGTGCCCGCGCCGGGCCCGGCATCCTGGACCCGCACCTACTGGCCGAGCTGAGGGGGCGGCCCGGCGCAACTTGAGTACGGGTACTCAGGCACCGCCGCCACCGGCGTCGCACGCTGGACGGATGCTGTGGTCCGACCCCGAGGACGAGCCGCCACAGGAGCTGCGCGACGCGCAGGACATGCTGCGGCGGCTCGGCCTCTTCCTGGCCTCGGCCATGATCCTGATCATGGTCGTGATCGGGCTGCGGTGAGCCCGCCGGCCGGCGCTGACTAACCTGGCGGCATGACTGCCACGCACCGCAGGCGACTCGTGCTCGCCTCCCAGTCCCCCGCCCGGCTCGGCCTGCTCCGGCAGGCCGGCCTCGCCCCCGAGGTGATCGTGAGCGGCGTCGACGAGGACGCCGTCACCGCCCCCACCCCGGCGGAGCTGGCGCTCGCCCTGGCCGAGGCGAAGGCCTCGGTCGTCGCGGCGAAGCCGGAGGTGCGGGGCGCCCTGGTGATCGGCTGCGACTCGGTGCTGGAGCTGGACGGCAGGGCGCTCGGCAAGCCCGCCGACGCCGAGGAGGCCACCGCCCGCTGGCAGGCGATGCGCGGGCGCGCCGGCGTGCTCCAGACCGGCCACTGCGTGTGGGACACCGAGGCCGGGCGGTACGTGTCGGCGACCGCCTCCACCGTCGTCCGCTTCGGTGACCCGAGCGACGAGGAGGTCGCCGCGTACGTCGCCTCCGGCGAGCCGCTCCACGTCGCCGGGGCGTTCACCCTGGACGGCCGTTCGGCGCCGTTCATCGAGGGCATCGAGGGCGACCACGGCAATGTGATCGGCATCAGCCTGCCCCTGGTCCGTAAGCTCCTCGCGCGGCTGGGGGTGGGCATCACGGAGTTGTGGGCGCCGGGCGGGTGACCTGGGCGGGGACGGAGTCCTGCGGCTCGTCCTCCCCGTCCCGCGGCTGGTCCGCACGGTCCGCCGGCGCGCCCGCGCCGGCGGGGGCCGCGCCCGGCTCGGCCCGCGTGGCCGGCCCGTCGCCCGCGTCGGGCGCCGGGCCCGGGGCGGCGTTCTCCGGCCCGCCCGCGCGGTCGTACGTCATCAGGAGCAGGACGATCAGCCCGAGGACGACGACCATGAAGAGGAACGCCGTCCAGCCGACCAGTCCCCAGACGAACGCGCCGAGCAGGCCGTGCACCACGGCCGCGCTGATCAGCAGGACCCGGCCGAAGCCGGCCGGGGCGCGGTCGCGGACCGCCACGAGCAGGGTCACCAGGGCGCACAGCGCGAAGTAGGCGCCGAAGACGATGCCGCCGATCTTCGAGGACGTCGCCATCACGGACGGGTCGAGTCCGGCCAGGGACATGTGCTGCCGGCCGACGACCGTTCCCAGCACCCAGTTGAGCGCCGCGACGAGGACCGCCTCCGCCAGCAGGACGACCGTCACGAGCCACGCCACCGGTCTGCGCACCACCGGCCCCCACCCACTCTCACACCAGCAGCCTGTTACCTCAGGTACGTTCGGGACAGCTCGAACGCTACTAACGGGTAAACCCGGGGACAAGGGTTCGGGTGGCAGCAAAGAATCATTGGGCCATTCGTAGGGACTCGACAAAGAATCGGAGTGGGCCGCAGCACGCTCTCACAGAGACCTTGACCACACGGCGGGACTAGGGTTTTCCGCAGGAGTCCTGCGTACGGCGGTGCGACAAGGGCTTTCGCGGGTAGGGCGAGCCCCGCATCACGCTCCGTGTGGGCAAGCTCACCAGTGGGGACGGGTCGAAGTGCCGTGTCGGCAGTCCCTAAACTCGGCTTGTTTCAAGGAGGGAGCCTCAATCGTGCGCAAGGTGCTCATCGCCAACCGTGGCGAAATCGCTGTCCGCGTGGCCCGGGCCTGCCGGGACGCCGGGATCGCGAGCGTGGCCGTCTACGCCGACCCGGACCGGGACGCTCTGCATGTCCGCGCCGCGGATGAGGCGTTCGCCCTGGGCGGTGACACCCCGGCCACCAGCTATCTGGACATCGGCAAGGTCCTGGGTGCCGCCCGGGAGTCCGGTGCGGACGCCGTCCACCCCGGATACGGCTTCCTCTCGGAGAACGCCGAGTTCGCCCAGGCCGTGCTCGACGCCGGCCTGATCTGGATCGGCCCGCCCCCGCAGGCCATCCGCGACCTCGGCGACAAGGTCGCCGCCCGCCACATCGCCCAGCGCGCCGGTGCCCCCCTGGTCGCGGGCACCCCGGACCCCGTCAGCGGCGCCGACGAGGTCGTCGAGTTCGCCCGGGAGAACGGCCTGCCCATCGCCATCAAGGCCGCCTTCGGCGGTGGTGGCCGTGGTCTGAAGGTCGCCCGGACGCTGGAGGAGGTCCCGGAGCTGTACGACTCGGCGGTCCGTGAGGCCGTCGCCGCGTTCGGCCGCGGTGAATGCTTCGTCGAGCGCTACCTCGACCGGCCCCGCCACGTGGAGACCCAGTGCCTGGCCGACAAGCACGGCAACGTCGTCGTCGTGTCCACGCGTGACTGCTCCCTCCAGCGCCGCCACCAGAAGCTGGTCGAGGAGGCCCCCGCGCCCTTCCTGTCCGAGGCGCAGGTCGCGGAGCTGTACCGGGCGTCGAAGGCGATCCTGCGCGAGGCCCGCTACGAGGGCGCCGGCACCTGCGAGTTCCTCGTCGGCCAGGACGGCACCATCTCCTTCCTGGAGGTCAACACCCGCCTCCAGGTCGAGCACCCGGTGACCGAGGAGGTCGCCGGCATCGACCTGGTACGCGAGATGTTCCGCATCGCCGACGGCGAGGAACTCGGCTACGACGACCCCGCCCTGCGCGGACACTCCTTCGAGTTCCGCATCAACGGCGAGGACCCCGGCCGCAACTTCCTGCCCGCCCCCGGCACGGTCACCGAGTTCGCGCCGCCGTCCGGTCCCGGTGTCCGGCTGGACGCGGGCGTGGAGTCCGGCAGCGTCATCGGCCCGGCCTGGGACTCCCTGCTGGCCAAGCTGATCGTGACCGGCCGCACCCGCGCGGAGGCCCTCCAGCGGGCCGCCCGTGCCCTGGAGGAGTTCCAGGTCGAGGGCATGGCCACCGCGATCCCCTTCCACCGCAAGGTGGTCACCGACCCCGCGTTCGCCCCCGAACTGACCGGTTCCACGGACCCCTTCACGGTTCACACCCGGTGGATCGAGACCGAGTTCGTCAACGACATCAAGCCCTTCACCGCCCCCGCCGACGCCGAGGCGGAGGAGGAGCTGGGCCGGGAGACGGTCGTCGTCGAGGTCGGCGGCAAGCGCCTGGAGGTGTCCCTGCCGTCCTCGCTCGGCATGAGCCTGGCCCGCACGGGCCTGGCGGCCGGTGCGAAGCCCAAGCGGCGGGCGGCGAAGAAGTCCGGGCCCGTCGCCTCGGGTGACACCCTCGCCTCGCCGATGCAGGGCACGATCGTCAAGATCGCGGTCGAGGAGGGCCAGGAGGTCCAGGAGGGCGACCTGGTCGTCGTCCTGGAGGCCATGAAGATGGAGCAGCCCCTGAACGCCCACAAGGCGGGCACCGTCAAGGGCCTGAGCGCCGAGGTGGGCGCGTCCGTCACGTCGGGCGCGGCGATCTGCGAGATCAAGGACTGACCCGTAGGGCACGCGAGACGCCCGGTGGACCGTGACTTCGGTCCACCGGGCGTTCCCGTACGCCCGTACGCGGTACGGCGGTTCCCGTACGCCCCGTCATCCGTGCGGGCGGTACGGAGGTTCCGGCACGCCCGTCACCCGTACGCGCCGTACGACGGTTCCGGCACGCCCGTCACCCGTGCGGGCGGTACGGATGTTCCGGGACGCCCGTCACCCGTGCGGGCCGTACGGAGGTTCCGGTACGCCCGTCACCCCTGCGGGCCGTACGACGGTTCCGGCACGCCCGTCACCCGTACGCGCCGTACGACGGTTCCGGCACGCCCGACACCCGTGCGGGCGGTACGGATGTTCCGGGACGCCCGTCACCCGTGCGGGCCGTACGGAGGTTCCGGTACGCCCGTCACCCCTGCGGGCCGTACGACGGTTCCGGCACGCCCGTCACCCGTACGCGCCGTACGACGGTTCCGGCACGCCCGTCACCCGTACGCGCCGTACGGCGGTTCCGGTACGCCCGTCACGCGTGCGCGGCGTGCGGCGGCTACCGGCGGCGCAGGTCCGCCACCCGGCCCCGGTCGGACCCGGCCGGCTGCTCCCCCAGCCCCGCGGAGCGGAGCGGCACGTGCCCCCTTCTGGGCCCCGGCAGGGGAGCGCGCCGCGCCGCGGGCCCTTGGTCACCCCCCGAGTTCCCGTTCGCCCCGGTCACGGCGATCTGCACCCCCTGGTCGGCGAGCGCCTGCAACTCCGTGCATGCGCGGTCGTCGTGCGGTGGCGGCTCGTCGGTGACCAGGCGGGTGATGAGGTCCGTCGGCACGGTCTGGAACATGGTGTCCGTGCCGAGCTTGGTGTGGTCGGCGAGGACCACGACCTCCGCGGCGGCCTGGACGAGTGCGCGGTCGACGGAGGCCGAGAGCATGTTGGACGTGGACAGCCCGCGCTCGGCGGTGAGCCCGCTCCCGGACAGGAAGGCCCTGGACACGCGCAGCCCTTGGAGGGACTGCTCGGCGCCGGAGCCGACGAGGGCGTAGTTGGAGCCGCGCAGGGTGCCGCCGGTCATCACGACCTCCACCCGGTTGGCGTGGGCGAGGGCCTGGGCCACCAGCAGGGAGTTGGTGACGACGGTCAGTCCGGGCACCCGCGCGAGCCGGCGGGCCAGCTCCTGCGTGGTGGTACCCGCGCCGACCACGATGGCCTCGCCCTCTTCGACGAGGCCCGCGGCGAGGTCGGCGATGGCCGTCTTCTCGGCGGTCGCGAGATGGGATTTCTGCGGAAAGCCGGACTCTCGCGTGAACCCGCCCGGCAGTACCGCACCGCCGTGCCGGCGGTCGAGGAGTCCTTCTGCCTCCAGTGCGCGCACGTCCCGCCGTACGGTCACTTCAGAGGTCTGGACGACGCGGGCGAGTTCACGGAGCGACACGGCACCGTTCGCTCGCACCATTTCGAGGATCAATTGGCGACGTTCAGCAGCGAACACGAAACTGACAGTAACCCCAGCGACCGTCTGGTTTCAGCAGTATGCGCCGAATAACAGAAGTTGTTCGCATGGTGGGGGCGGAGGTGGTATAGGGCCTATCCGCCCCGACTATGCCGCACGCACACGCCACGACTCTTCGTGACCGGCGGCACGCCGGATCCGGCCGGTCAAGCCTCGGCGCCCGCCTTGCGGGTGTGCAGCTGCCGGGCGACCTCCGCGATCGACCCCGAAAGGGAGGGGTACACCGTGAAGGCCTTCGCGATCTGCTCGACGGTCAGATTGTTGTCGACGGCGATCGAGATGGGGTGGATGAGTTCCGAGGCGCGCGGCGCCACGACCACACCACCGACGACGATGCCCGTGCCCGGCCGGCAGAGGATCTTCACGAAGCCGTCCCGGATGCCCTGCATCTTCGCGCGCGGGTTGCGCAGGAGGGGCAGCTTCACCACCCGGGCGTCGATCTTGCCCGAGTCGACGTCCGCCTGCGTGTAGCCGACGGTGGCGATCTCGGGGTCGGTGAAGACGTTGGAGGACACCGTCTTCAGGTTCAGCGGGGTCACCGCGTCCCCGAGGAAGTGGTACATGGCGATGCGTCCCTGCATGGCGGCGACGGAAGCGAGGGCGAACACACCCGTCACGTCACCGGCCGCGTAGACGCCGGGAGCGGTCGTCCTGGACACCTTGTCGGTCCAGATGTGCCCGGACTCGCGCAGCTTGACGCCGGCCTCCTCCAGACCCAGCCCCGCGCTGTTCGGGATGGCGCCGACGGCCATCAGGCAGTGCGAGCCGGTGATGACCCGGCCGTCGGCCAGCGTCACCTCGACGTGGTCGCCGACGCGCTTGGCGGACTGCGCGCGGGAGCGGGCCATGACGTTCATGCCGCGGCGCCGGAAGACGTCCTCGAGGACGGCGGCGGCGTCCGGGTCCTCGCCGGGCAGCACCCGGTCGCGCGAGGACACCAGGGTCACCCTGGACCCGAGGGCCTGGTAGGCGCCCGCGAACTCGGCACCGGTCACACCGGAGCCGACCACGATCAGCTCTTCGGGCAGCTCGGTGAGGTCGTAGACCTGGGTCCAGTTCAGGATGCGCTCGCCGTCGGGCTGGGCGTCGGGCAGCTCGCGCGGGTGTCCGCCGGTGGCGATGAGGACGGCGTCGGCGTCGAGGGTCTCCTCGGTGCCGTCGGCGGTGCTGACGACGACCTTGCGGGACCCGTCGAGGGCCTGCATGCCGTCCAGCCGGCCGCGTCCGCGCATGACGCGGGCGCCGGCGCGGGTGACGGAGGCGGTGATGTCGTGGGACTGGGCGAGCGCGAGGCGTTTCACCCGGCGGTTGACCTTGCCCAGGTCCACGCCGACCACCCGGGCCGCCTGCTCCAGGGGCGGGGTGTCGTCGGCGACGATGATGCCCAGCTCCTCGTAGGAGGAGTCGAAGGTGGTCATCACCTCGGCCGTTGCGATTAGGGTCTTCGACGGCACGCAGTCGGTCAGTACCGACGCTCCGCCCAGACCGTCGCAGTCGACGACGGTCACCTCCGCGCCGAGCTGGGCGGCCACCAGGGCCGCCTCGTATCCGCCGGGTCCGCCACCGATGATCACGATCCGAGTCACGTACCCCATTGTCCCGCACGCTTCAAGGTGCCACTGCCCGGGGGCGTCACGGGCGCACTCCCGGGGCGCGGGAGGCGCGCGGTGCGGCTGCCGTACCCTCTGTCCATGGCGCTCTATGCCGCGTACGCCGGCAACCTCGACGCGCGGCTGATGTCCCGCCGCGCCCCGCACTCCCCGCTGCGCGCCACCGGCTGGCTGAGCGGCTGGCGGCTGACCTTCGGCGGCGAGCAGCTGGGCTGGGAGGGCGCGCTCGCGACGATCGTCGAGGACCCGCTGGCGCAGGTCTTCGTCGGCCTGTACGACCTCGCACCCATGGACGAGGAGTCGCTCGACCGGTGGGAGGGCGTCGGCCTCGGGATCTACCGGCGGGTACGCGTGCGCGTGCACACCCTGGACGGCGAGGAGCCGTCGTGGGCGTACGTCCTGGACGGCTACGAGGGCGGCCTGCCCTCCGCCCGCTACCTCGGCGAGATCGCCGACGCGGCGGAGTCGGCGGGGGCCCCGCACGACTATGTGATGGAACTGCGCAAGCGCCCCTGCTGAGCCGTCCCGCCCGGGACCGCCCTCCGGGCTGACCTGCGTTTTCTGCGCCGTTTTCCTCCGCCTTCCACTGATTCGCCCCCTGTCTCGTGGAAAACGACAAGGCAACGAACCGATTCCCGTGGGGTCTGTCATCTACGCGCGTAGGCGAAGACCGGTTACTCTCAACGGCGTGAACGCATCTCTCCTTCCGGACGACATCCAGGGCGATCCCCACGCCGCCGCCGACGCCGCCGCCGCGCGCCTGCGCGCGCTGACCGGTGCCGAGACCCACGACGTCGCCCTCGTGATGGGCTCCGGCTGGGCTCCGGCCGTCGACGCCCTGGGCGCACCCGACGCCGAGTTCCAGGTCACCGAGCTGCCCGGCTTCCCGCCGCCGGCCGTCGAGGGGCACGGCGGCAAGGTCCGCTCGTACGCCTTCGGTGACAAGCGGGCCCTGGTCTTCCTGGGCCGCACCCACTACTACGAGGGCCGTGGCGTCGCCGCCGTCGCCCACGGGGTGCGCACCGCCGTCGCCGCCGGCTGCAAGACCATCGTGCTCACCAACGGCTGCGGTGGTCTGCGCGAGGGCATGCGCCCCGGCCAGCCCGTGCTGATCAGCGACCACATCAACCTGACGGCGACCTCCCCGATCGTCGGCGCGAACTTCGTCGACCTGACGGACCTCTACTCGCCCCGCCTGCGCGCCCTGTGCAAGGAGATCGACCCCTCGCTGGAGGAGGGCGTCTACGCCCAGTTCCCCGGCCCGCACTACGAGACCCCGGCCGAGATCCGCATGGCCCGCGTCATCGGCGCGGACCTGGTCGGCATGTCCACGGTCCTGGAGGCCATCGCCGCCCGTGAGGCCGGCGCCGAGGTCCTGGGCATCTCCCTGGTCACCAACCTCGCCGCGGGCATGACGGGCGAGCCCCTCAACCACGAGGAGGTCCTCCAGGCCGGCCGCGACTCGGCCGCCCGGATGGGCCAGCTGCTCGGCCAGGTGCTGGGCCGCATCTGAGCCGCGACGCGGTACTCGCGCCGCGGTCAGGAGACACGGTGGCCGCGTCCGGCGTCGAGCGGGGCGCGGCAGGCTCCGAGCGGATGCAGTCGCCGCGTCCGGCATCGAAACCGGAGGCGGTGGCCGCGTCGGGCTTCGGGCTTCGGTACCGCCGGTGGCCCGGGGGCCCGGGGGCGCTCGGTCGCTCACCGGCCGTCCGGGTCGGATGGTGGGGGGCAAGGACGGGGGTCCGGGGGCGAGCCCCCAGCGGACCAGGCAAACACAGGAGAGGTTGATCCCAAGGTGCACGACGATCTCATCGCCCGGGCCAAGGCATGGCTGGCCGAGGACCCCGACGCGGAGACCCGTGAGGAACTCGCCAAGCTGATCGACGCCGGCGAGACGGACGAACTGGCGGCCCGCTTCAGCGGCACCCTCCAGTTCGGCACCGCCGGCCTGCGCGGCGAACTCGGCGCCGGTCCGATGCGCATGAACCGCGGCGTCGTCATCCGCGCCGCCGCCGGCCTCGCCGCGTACCTGAAGAAGAACGGCACCCCCCACGGGGGCGACGGCGCCGGGCTCGTCGTCATCGGCTACGACGCCCGCCACAAGTCAGCCGACTTCGCCCGCGACACGGCCGCCGTGATGACCGGCGCCGGCCTGCGCGCGGCCGTGCTCCCGCGTCCCCTGCCCACGCCCGTGCTGGCGTTCGCCATCCGGCACCTCGGCGCGGTCGCGGGCGTCGAGGTGACCGCCAGCCACAACCCGCCCCGGGACAACGGCTACAAGGTGTACCTCGGCGACGGCTCCCAGATCGTCCCGCCCGCCGACGCGGAGATCGCCGCCGAGATCGACGCGATCGCCTCCCTGGACGACGTACCCCGCCCGGAGTCCGGCTGGCAGACCCTGGACGACGCGGTCCTGGACGCCTATCTGGCCCGTACGGACGCCGTCCTGGGCGCCGGCTCCCCCCGCACCGCCCGCACGGTCTACACGGCGATGCACGGCGTCGGCAGGGACGTCCTGCTCGCCGCCTTCGCCCGCGCCGGGTTCCCCGAGCCGGTGCTGGTCGCCGAGCAGGCCGACCCGGACCCGGACTTCCCGACGGTCGCCTTCCCCAACCCGGAGGAGCCGGGCGCGATGGACCTGGCGTTCGCCCGGGCCCGCGCCACCGACCCGGACCTGGTCATCGCCAACGACCCGGACGCGGACCGCTGCGCGGTGGCCGTGAAGGACGGCGGCGACTGGCGGATGCTGCGCGGTGACGAGGTCGGCGCCCTGCTCGCCGCCCACCTGGTCCGGCGCGGCGCGCGGGGCACCTTCGCCGAGTCGATCGTCTCCTCCTCCCTCCTCGGCCGGATCGCCGGGAAGGCGGGGCTGCCGTACGAGGAGACGCTGACCGGCTTCAAGTGGATCGCCCGCGTCGACGGCCTGCGCTACGGCTACGAGGAGGCCCTCGGCTACTGCGTGGACCCCGAGGGCGTGCGCGACAAGGACGGCATCACCGCCGCGCTGCTGATCACCGAGCTGGCGTCCGTGCTCAAGGAGGAGGGCCGCACGCTGCTCGACCTCCTGGACGACCTGGCCGTCGAGCACGGCCTGCACGCCACCGACCAGTTGTCGGTCCGCGTCCAGGACCTCTCCCTCATCGCCGACGCGATGCGCCGCCTGCGCGAGCAGCCGCCGGCCGAGCTGGCCGGTCTGCCGGTCACCCGGGCCGAGGACCTCAGCTTGGGCACGGACCGGCTGCCGCCCACCGACGGCCTGCGCTACACCCTCACCGGTGCCCGTGTCATCGTCCGGCCCAGCGGCACCGAACCGAAGCTGAAGTGCTACCTGGAGGTCGTCGTGCCGGTCAGGGACCACGCCGGCCTGCCGGCCGCCCGCGCCCGCGCGGCCGAGCTGCTGAACGCCGTCAGGCGGGACCTGTCGGCGGCGGCCGGCATCTAGTCCCGGGCCGCCCGCCGGTGTACCCCGGGGGGGGTTGCCAGCGGGCGGTCACGGGCTCAGGTCACGTTCCTCAACGGTCCTGCTGCTCCTGGCCTGACGCCGCGGCGTCAGGCCAGGAGCAGCACGGCCACGGTCCGGGCGGCCACGGCCGGGCGCGCCCGAGGGCGGTGATCTCACCGGCCGTCCGCCCGAAGGGGCGCGGCAGACCCGGCTCACACTCCGGCCACGCCCGGCGGGGCACGCCGTCCACCCTCAGCTCGGCTTTCCGCACACGGCGGTCACCAACCGCCCCCAAGTGGCGGGGACCGCCCGGCGCCGACCCGCGCAACTCCGCGCACGCCGCCCGGCGCCGTCGTACGGCACGCCGTGGCTCCCGCCACACCCGGCGGGGCACGCCGTCCACCCTCAGCTCGGCCCGCACACGGTGGACATCAACCGCCCCCAAGTGGAGGGGGCCGCGCGATGCCGCCCCGCGCAACTCCGCGCACGCCGCCCGACGCCGTCGCACGGCACGCCGTGGCTCCCGCCACACCCGGCGGGGCACGCCGTCCACCCTCAGCTCGGCTTTCCGCACAGGGCGGACATCAACCGCCCCCAAGTGGCCGGGGCCGCCCCGCGCACGCCGCCCGGCGTTCCGCACCGGCCCGTTCCCGCCGTACCGGCGCGCGGACGGCGTCGTACCGGAGCTGACCGGCGCGGCCGTTACCGGCGGGAGCCCGGTTCCGCCGTACGGCACGGTCTTCTGCGGCGGTCCCGGTGCCTGCCGGTTCCTCCGCCCTCCGGGACTCGCCCCCGGCTCCTCGTCTTCCGGCCGACCGCCCGGCCTGCCCCCGTGGGGGACCTCAGCCCACAACCAGCAGGATCGCCAGCAGCACGGCCCCCGCCACCGCGGGCGCGGCCACCTCGTACGCCCAGCGGACCGTCGGCTCGCCCTGGGCCTGGACGGCCTCGCAGCGCCGGTCCCGGATCTCGTTCAGCTGGTCGATGATCTGGTCGCTCTCCGCCCGGGCCGGTCCGGTCTCGCCGCCGTGCAGGCTGAACCCGCCGAAGCCGAAGCCGCTCGGTGCGAGCCCCCCGCCCCCGGAGCCGACGCCGCCCGGTGTGACACCGCGCGCCGCGTCGGCCGCCGCCCGCTGCCGGCGGCGGGCCGCCTTCTTGCGGGCCCGCAGGGAGACGGGGACGGCCCACAGCTGGTACTTGGCGCCGGACCTGGCGACGACCTCGTTGGTGAATCCGGAGCGCAGACCGGCGACCTCGCCCCAGGGCAGGGTGATCACGCGGAACGGGTTGCGGATGCGCAGCCGGTCCTCGTTGGCGAAGACCGCCGGGCGGAGCGTGTAGGCGATCAGCAGCGGCAGGACCAGGATCATCGCGGCGAGTGCCAGCCAGGGGGTCCGGCCGTGGCCCTTGAACAGCGCGTCGAAGCCCAGCCACAGCACGACCACGAGCAGCAGCGCACCGCCCGTGAGGCCGAGGGGCGAGCGGTAGACCCGGTCCTTGACGGCGGGTGCCGGCGGCTGGGACGCGGGTGACGGGTGGTCGGGGGTGGTCATGGTCCCGATTCTGCCCGACGGCTCCGGCGGCGCGGCCAGGTGCCCGGCAACCGGCGCCCATCCGTGATCTGCGCGAGGGCGAGGGGCGGCGGTGCGGGCAAAAGGCGTGGGAAGCGCGGGCGGGAGCCGGGGGTGTACAGCCGCTACGCGCGTAGATATGCTCGTCTGGTGACCATGCCCCGTACTGCACCCACAGCACAGTCGCCCACTGCCGAGCGCGCGGGCGGTAGCTCCTTCGCCGACGTCACCGCGTCCGACAGCACGCTGCGCCGCTTCCTGCACGGGCTGCCCGGCGTGGACGCGGTCGGCCTGGAGGCACGCGCCGCGTCTCTCGGCACCCGTTCGATCAAGGCCGCCGCGAAGGCGTACGCCATCGACCTCGCCATCTCGATGGTCGACCTGACGACGCTGGAAGGCGCGGACACCCCGGGCAAGGTCCGGGCGCTCGGCGCCAAGGCGGTCCACCCCGACCCCACCGACCGGACGGCCCCCACCACGGCCGCGGTCTGCGTCTACCCCGACATGGTGGCCGCCGCCAAGGAGGCCGTCGCCGGTTCCGGCGTGAAGGTCGCCTCGGTGGCCACCGCCTTCCCGGCCGGCCGCGCCGCGCTCGACGTGAAGCTGGCCGACGTGCGGGACGCTATCGCCGCCGGCGCGGACGAGATCGACATGGTCATCGACCGGGGCGCGTTCCTCGCCGGCCGGTATCTGAAGGTGTACGAGGAGATCGTCGCCGTGCGGGAGACCTGCGGCACGGACGCCCGGCTGAAGGTGATCTTCGAGACCGGTGAGCTGTCCACGTACGACAACATCCGCCGCGCGTCCTGGCTCGGCATGATCGCGGGTGCGGACTTCATCAAGACCTCCACGGGCAAGGTCGCGGTCAACGCCACGCCCGCCAACACGCTGCTGATGCTGGAGGCCGTACGGGACTTCCGCGCCCAGACCGGCGTCCAGGTCGGCGTGAAGCCGGCCGGCGGCATCCGTACCTCCAAGGATGCCGTCAAGTTCCTCGTCCTCGTCAACGAGACGGCCGGCGCGGACTGGCTGGACAACCACTGGTTCCGCTTCGGCGCCTCCTCCCTCCTGAACGACCTGCTGATGCAGCGGCAGAAGCTGGCCACCGGCCGTTACTCCGGCCCCGACTACGTAACGGTGGACTGATCACCATGACCATCGAGAAGCGGTCCTCCGCATTCGAGTACGCCCCGGCGCCCGAGTCCCGCTCCGTCGTCGACATCGCCCCCTCCTACGGCCTGTTCATCGACGGCGAGTTCACGGAGGCGGCCGACGGCAGGGTGTTCAAGACCATCTCGCCGGCCACCGAGGAGGTGCTGTCCGAGGTCGCCCGAGCCGGTGCCGAGGACGTCGACCGCGCCGTCCGGGCCGCCCGCGCCGCGTTCGGGAAGTGGTCGGCGCTGCCGGGCTCCGAGCGCGCCAAGTACCTGTTCCGCATCGCCCGCATCATCCAGGAGCGCAGCCGCGAGCTGGCGGTCCTGGAGACGCTGGACAACGGCAAGCCGATCCGGGAGACCCGCGACGCGGACCTCCCGCTGGTCGCCGCGCACTTCTTCTACTACGCGGGCTGGGCGGACAAGCTGGAGCACGCCGGGTTCGGCGCCGCCCCGCAGCCGCTGGGCGTGGCCGGCCAGGTCATCCCGTGGAACTTCCCGCTGCTGATGCTGGCGTGGAAGATCGCCCCGGCGCTGGCGACCGGCAACACGGTCGTCCTGAAGCCGGCGGAGACCACCCCGCTCTCCGCGCTCTTCTTCGCGGACATCTGCCGCCAGGCGGGCCTCCCCAAGGGCGTCGTGAACATCCTTCCGGGCTACGGCGACGCGGGTGCCGCGCTCGTCTCGCACCCGGACGTGAACAAGGTCGCCTTCACCGGTTCGACCGCGGTCGGCAAGGAGATCGCGCGGACCGTCGCCGGTACCCGGAAGAAGCTGACCCTCGAACTGGGCGGCAAGGGCGCCAACATCGTCTTCGACGACGCCCCGCTCGACCAGGCCGTCGAGGGCATCGTGAACGGCATCTTCTTCAACCAGGGCCAGGTCTGCTGCGCGGGCTCGCGCCTGCTCGTCCAGGAGTCGGTCCAGGACGAGCTGCTGGACTCCCTCAAGCGCCGCCTGTCCACGCTCCGCCTCGGCGACCCGCTGGACAAGAACACCGACATCGGCGCGATCAACTCCGCCGAGCAGCTGGCCCGGATCACCACGCTGACCGAGCAGGGCGAGGCGGAGGGCGCCGAGCGCTGGTCCCCGGCCTGCGAACTGCCGTCGTCCGGTTACTGGTTCGCGCCGACGCTCTTCACGAACGTCACCCAGGCGCACACCGTCGCGCGCGACGAGATCTTCGGCCCGGTGCTGTCGGTCCTCACCTTCCGCACGCCCGACGAGGCGGTCGCCAAGGCGAACAACACGCAGTACGGCCTGTCGGCGGGCATCTGGTCCGAGAAGGGCTCGCGGATCCTGGCCGTCGCCGGCAAGCTGCGCGCCGGTGTCGTCTGGTCCAACACGTTCAACAAGTTCGACCCTGCCTCGCCGTTCGGCGGCTACAAGGAGTCGGGCTTCGGCCGCGAGGGCGGCCGTCACGGCCTGGAGGCGTACCTCGATGTCTGATCACAACCGTCTGAGCGTCTTCAAGACCTACAAGCTGTACGTCGGCGGGAAGTTCCCGCGTTCCGAGAGCGGCCGGGTGTACGAGGTGACGGACTCGAAGGGCAAGTGGCTGGCGAACGCTCCGCAGTCCTCGCGCAAGGACGCCCGTGACGCGGTCGTGGCCGCGCGCAAGGCGTTCGGCGGCTGGTCCGGCGCGACCGCCTACAACCGCGGCCAGGTCCTGTACCGCGTGGCGGAGATGCTGGAGGGCCGCAGGGCGCAGTTCGTCCGCGAGGTCGCCGACGCGGAGGGCCTGTCGAAGTCCGCGGCCGCCGAGCAGGTGGAGGCCGCGATCGACCGCTGGGTCTGGTACGCCGGCTGGACCGACAAGATCGCCCAGGTGCTCGGCGGCGCCAACCCGGTCGCGGGCCCGTACTTCAACCTCTCCTCCCCCGAGCCGACGGGCGTGGTCGCCGTCGTGGCCCCGCAGGAGTCGTCGTTCCTCGGTCTGGTGTCGGTGCTGGCGCCGGTGATCGCGACCGGCAACACGGCGGTCGTGGTGGCCTCCGAGAAGGCCCCGCTGCCCGCGCTGTCCCTGGCCGAGGTGCTGGCCACCTCCGACGTCCCGGGCGGTGTGGTCAACATCCTGTCCGGCCGTACGGCGGAGATCGCCGCGCCGCTGGCCGCGCACCAGGACGTCAACGCGATCGACCTCGCGGGCGCCGACGAGGTGCTGGCGAAGGAGCTGGAGATCGCGGCGGCGGACAACCTCAAGCGGGTTCTGCGTCCACAGCCTGTGGACCACTCCCGGACACCGGGGACCGACCGGCTGGCGGCGTTCCTGGAGACCAAGACCGTCTGGCACCCGACGGGGTCGCTGGGCGCGTCCGGTTCGTCGTACTGACGTACGCGGAGTGACGGGGCGGGGGGCGCGGCGGGACGCGGCGGGACGCGGCGGGACGCGGCGGGACGCGGCGGGACGCGGCGGGACGCGGCGGGACGCGGCGGGACGCGGCGGGGAACCGCGGGCGTCCCGGCCGGCCCCGCCCGGCCGGCCCCGCCCGGCCGGGCCCCGTCCGGTCCCGCCCGGCCGGGCCCCGTCCGGTCCCGGCCGGCCGGACGGCCCCCCGCGCCGCTCCCCAGGGTGCCGTCAGTGGCCCAGCGCGCCCAGCACCCCGCCCACCACCGGCACGCTGCCGATCGACGGGGCCTGGGCCAGCGGGCCCGTCAGGGCCTTGGAGGTGAGGGGCCGGAAGTCCGCGAGCTGGGTGCCCACGCCGTTGTCCAGCGGGTCCACGCCGGTGCCCGCGAGCGGGTTGGGCTTGAGGCCGGCGACCGGGCCGGTGACATAGCCGAGGATGCCGGTCGCGGCGCGCGTGCCCGCCTGCAGGTCGATGGTGCCGAGATCCACGGGGCGGTAGGAGAGGCCGGCGACCGGGACCGAGTCGGCGGACGCCGTCGCCGCCCCCGCGCCGAGGACCGCTCCTGCGGACGCCAGGGCGATCAGGGCGCGCTGCGCGGCGGAGTGCTGGTGGGAGGTGTGTCGGGCCATCGCTGGTGCCACCTTCGGTGCGCAGGGTGAGGCTGTCGACACGCAGGGTAGTTGAGGTGTGTCTCACGCTCAAAAGCCGACCCGCGGGGTCGGCAGGGCGCTCCCCATGCGTCAAACTGGTGTTCCGTGAGCATTCATCCTCCGCCCCCCGCCCGTGTCGTGCTGCTGTGCGGCCCCTCGGGCTCGGGCAAGTCACTCGTCGCCGCCCGTTCCGGGCTTCCCGTCCTGCGCCTGGACGACTTCTACAAGGAGGGTGACGACCCGACTCTGCCGCTGGTGGCGGGGAGTTCCGACATCGACTGGGACCACCCGGGGTCCTGGGACGCGGACATCGCCGTCGAGGCCATCGCCCGGCTGTGCACCGCACGGTCGACGCCGGTTCCGGTGTACGACCTCGCGCTGAGCGCCCGTACCGGCGAGGAGACCCTGCGCATCGGCGGCGCCCCGCTGTTCATCGCGGAGGGCGTGTTCGCCGCGGAGATCGTCGAACGCTGCCGGGAACGGGGCCTGCTCGCGGACGCCCTGTGCCTGACCCGGGGCCCGTTCACCACCTTCCGCCGCCGCTTCCTGCGCGACCTCAGGGAGGGCCGCAAGTCGGTGCCGTTCCTGCTGCGCCGCGGCTGGCGGCTCATGCGCGCGGAACGCTCGATCGTCACCCGCCAGGTGTCCCTGGGCGCGCACCCCTGTGACCGGGACGAGGCGCTCGGCCGGCTGGCGGCAGCGGCGACGGGCCGGCAGGCTCGGCAGCAGACGGCGGCGTGACACCCGCCCGCCCCTGACGCACGCAGGAGCGGGACCGGCCGGCCCCCCTGGCCCACCGGTCCCGCTCCTGTTTCTCCCCCGTGTCACCCCGTGGGCCCACCCCCCAGTGGTCCCCGGTTCTCCCCCGTCGTCCTCGTCGCCGCTGTGCTCAGGCGACCAGTTCGCCGAAGGCGCTCTCCTCGTCACGGCCGAAGCTGAGGACCTCGTCGTCGCGCAGCCGGCGCAGCGACCGCCAGATGCTGGACTTGACCGTGCCGACACTGATGCCGAGTATCTCCGCAATCTCCGGGTCGGTGCGGCCCTCGTAGTAGCGCAGGACCAGCATGGTGCGCTGGAGTTCGGGCAGCCGGGCCAGCGCCTGCCAGAGGACCGCGCGCAGCTCGGTGCCGCGCATCGCGTCCGTCTCGCCGGGCGTCTCCGGAAGTTCCTCGGTCGGGTACTCGTTGAGCTTGCGGCGCCGCCAGGCGCTGATGTGCAGATTGGTCATGGTGCGGCGCAGGTATCCGCCGACCGCCGCCTTGTCGCTGATCCGCTCCCACGCCCGGTACGTCGAGAACAGCGCGCTCTGGAGCAGGTCCTCGGCCTCGAAGCGGTCCCCGGTCAGGTGGTAGGCGGTGGCGTACAGGGAGGCGCGGCGCTCCTGGACGTAGGCGGTGAACTCCGCCTCCGTCAGCGAACGACGCTCCCCCGGGTCCTCCCCGTACGCGGCTCCCCCGTGCGTCCCCCCCGTGTGCGCGTCAACCACCGTCATGAACGTGGTGTGCTGACGCGCGGTGCCGCCGCGGGCGCATCCCCGCCCTCCCCCGAGCTCGCGGTTCCGCTCGAGCAGGGAGGTGCCCGTGCCGGCACCGGCCTTCTCCGGTCCCCGGTACACGTCGTGCAGACGCGTGACCACTGCGCTGGTGCTCATGCCGTGCAGCGTGTTCATCTCGCGCTCCCCGTGGTGGACTTCCGGTGACTCGGTCGTACCGGGCCGGTTGCGGCCGGTGGCCCCTGCCCGTGACCAAAAGACTGCCGGGGGACCTTCATGGAGGTGTCCGCCGACTGTCACAGACCTGTCACAGGGGCCCCGTCCACGACGGTGACGGCGTGCGCACAGGTGGTCGCGCCGGTGAGGAAGGGGCGCCGACGGGTCGTACGACACCCCGTCCATGGGCCAGAATGAGCCCGTGCCTTCCCTGTTGCTGATCGAGGACGACGACGCCATCCGTACGGCCCTGGAGCTGTCCCTGACGCGCCAGGGACACCGGGTGGCCACCGCTGCCAGCGGCGAGGACGGTCTGAAGCTGCTGCGTGAGCAGCGCCCGGACCTGATCGTGCTGGACGTGATGCTGCCCGGCATCGACGGGTTCGAGGTGTGCCGGCGCATCCGGCGCACCGACCAGCTGCCGATCATTCTGCTGACGGCGCGCAGCGACGACATCGACGTGGTCGTCGGGCTGGAGTCCGGCGCCGACGACTACGTCGTCAAGCCGGTGCAGGGACGGGTGCTCGACGCCCGGATCCGGGCCGTGCTGCGCCGCGGCGAACGCGAGTCCAGCGACTCGGCGACGTTCGGCAGCCTCGTCATCGACCGGTCGGCCATGACCGTCACGAAGAACGGCGAGGACCTCCAGCTGACCCCGACCGAGCTGCGGCTGCTGCTCGAACTGAGCCGGCGGCCCGGTCAGGCGCTGTCCCGGCAGCAACTGCTGCGGCTGGTGTGGGAGCACGACTACCTGGGCGACTCGCGGCTGGTGGACGCGTGCGTGCAGCGGCTGCGGGCCAAGGTCGAGGACGTACCGTCGTCCCCGACGCTGATCCGCACCGTCCGCGGTGTCGGCTACCGCCTGGACGCGCCTCAGTGACCGACACGCACGGGGGGCTGCGCGGCTGGGCCGCGGGGCGCAGGGGGAATCCGACCCGGCTGAGGTTCACCAGCCTCAGGCTGCGGCTGGTGCTGGTCTTCGGCCTGGTCGCGCTCACCGCCGCCGTGTCGGCGTCGGGCATCGCCTACTGGCTCAACCGGGAGGCCGTCCTCACCCGCGCCCAGGACGCGGTGCTGCGCGACTTCCGGCAGGAGATGCAGAACCGCGCCGGCGCGCTGCCCGTGCACCCGACGCAGGACCAGCTCCAGCGGGCGGCCGGCCAGATGGGGGCCAGCAGCCAGCGCTTCAGCGTGCTCCTGGTCGCCGGGGACGCCGACGGCAAGAAGGTGTACGGCACCTCGGGCGGCATCAACGGCTTCGCGCTGGAGGACGTACCCGCTTCGCTGCGCGCGACCGTGACCAGGCGCCAGCCGGTGACCGACACCAACAAGGAGCCGTACCACCTGTACTGGCAGCGGGTCGTGGACCACGGCACGCCCTATCTGGTGGCCGGTACGCGCGTCATCGGCGGCGGTACCACCGGGTACATGGCGAAGTCCCTGGAGCCCGAGGCCAAGGACCTCAACTCGCTGGCCTGGTCGCTGGGCATCGCCACCGGACTCGCGCTGATCGGTGCCGCGCTGCTCGCGCAGGCCGCCGCGACGACCGTGCTGAAGCCGGTGCACCGGCTCAGTGTGGCCGCGGGGCGGCTCGGCGAGGGCAGGCTGGACACGCGGCTCCAGGTGTCCGGCACCGACGAACTCGCCGACCTGTCCCGGACGTTCAACAAGGCCGCCGAGGCGCTGGAGAAACGGGTCGCGGAGATGGCCGCGCGGGACGACGCCTCCCGGCGGTTCGTCGCCGACATGAGCCACGAACTGCGGACCCCGCTCACCGCCATCACCGCCGTCACGGAGGTGCTGGAGGAGGAGCTGGAGTCGGAGGCCGGGGGCATCGACCCGATGGTCGAACCCGCCGTCCGGCTGGTGGTCAGCGAGACCCGGCGGCTGAACGACCTGGTGGAGAACCTGATGGAGGTCACCCGCTTCGACGCGGGCACCGCCCGGCTGGTCCTGGACGACGTCGACCTCGCCGACCAGATCACCGCCTGCATCGACGCCCGCGCCTGGCTCGACGCGGTCGAACTGGACGCCGAGCGCGGCCTGCACGCCCGCATCGACCCGCGCCGCCTGGACGTCATCCTCGCCAACCTGATCGGCAACGCCCTCAAACACGGCGGCTCGCCGGTGCGGGTGTCGGTGCGGAAGGCGGACGACGCGGTCGAGATCCAGGTCCGCGACCACGGGCCCGGCATCCCCGAGGACGTCCTGCCGCACGTCTTCGACCGCTTCTACAAGGCGAGCGCCTCCCGGCCGCGCTCCGAGGGCAGCGGACTGGGCCTGTCCATCGCCCTGGAGAACGCCCACATCCACGGCGGCGGGATCACCGCCGCCAACTCCCCCGAGGGCGGCGCCGTGTTCACGCTGTGGCTGCCGCAGGACTCCGCCGCCCTCGCCGAGGAGGACGGCGAGGACGCCGAGGACACCGGGCCCGGCACGGACCACCTGGGAAAGGAGGGGTCATGACCGTACGACGCCTGCTGGCGCTGCCCCTCCTGGGCGCGCTGCTCACCGGCTGCGGCATCCGGGCCACGGAGGTGCCGACCGACTTCGGGGCGGCGCCGTCCGGGGTGCAGTGCTCGCTGGCCGGGCCCGACCTGTCCACGCAGTCCTCGCACGGGGTGCCGGTGCAGGTCTTCCTGCTGTGCGGGGCGTCCCTGGTGGCCGTCGACCGGACCGTACGGGTACCCGACGGCACCCCGGACGCCCGGCGCCGGGTGATGGTCGCCCAGGGGCTGCTGGACCAGCTGGCCGCGTCACCGTCGGCGGCGGAGCGCTCCGCCGGCTACACGACGCGGGTACCGGGCGGCCTCGGCGTCAGCGGGCCCGGCCCGAAGGACCCCGACGACACGCTCCGCCTGAGCACGGCACCATCACGTCTCACCTCCTACGCCGTGGCACAACTGGTGTGCACCCTGTCCGACTCGGCGGCCACGGAGGGCGACGGCTCGGTCATCCTGGGCGGCCCCGACGGGGGCCCGCTGCGCCGCTACGAGTGCACGGACGACGCCCGCGAACACCCGGGCACGTCCCAGCCCCCGTCCACCCCGATCACCGACCACTGACGCCCACCCCACGGACACCCACCGGCCAGCGAGGGCTGCGGCGGGGGGGCCGGGCGCGCGTATGGGTCCGGCACGGGCCGGGCGCGGGCGTCCGTCCGCGGCGGACCGGGCGCGGGCGTCCGTCCGCGGCGGGCCGGGCACAGGCGTCCGTCCGCGGCGGGCCGGGCACAGGCGTCCGTCCGCGGCGGGCCGGGCACAGGCGTCCGTCCGCGGCGGGCCGCCCGGGGCCCACTGCCGGCCGGTGGTGGGCATGACTCCGTGGCGGGCCGCCCGAAGGCCCAGTGCCGGTCCGCGGTGGGCTGGGCGCCCAGCGGGGGCCGTCGCCGGCCGGGTATGGGCATGCGTCCGTGACGGGCACTCAGGGGCTCACCGCCAGTCGGTGATGGGCCCGGCGCACACCCGGGGAGCGTGAACCAGCCGGGCGGCATCGTCCATGGCGGACCGCCGGCCTGTACTGGGCCGGGGCAACCCCGACGCCCACCCGGGGCACGTGAACCAGCCGGGCGGGGGCGAAGTCCGTGGTGGACCGACCGGGCCTGTACTGGGCCGGGGTATCCCCGACGCCCACTGAGGACCGCGACCGGCCGGGCCCGGCGTCCGTCCGGGGCGGGGCCACCCGGCGGGCCAGTACCGGCCCGTGGTGACCTCCACACCCACCGGGCGCCGTCGCCGAGCGGGCACAGGGCGTGGGTCCGTGGCGGGGCAACCGGGGCTCGAAGCCGGGCCGTGGTCGGCTCGGTGCGTGCCCCGGGCCCGTGACCGGCCGGGCGCGGGTGTCGGTCCGGGGCGGGCCGCCCGGGGCCCCGTACCGGGCCGGGGGGACCTCGACGTCCGGCAGGGGGTCCGGGGGCGGGCGCCGGTCCGGACCGGCGCGGTGGGTTCGCGGCGGGATGTTTCGTTGCGGAACCAAGCGCACCCGGCCCGGCGTCTAGGGGGGCGTGCAGCGTCAAGGCTCCATCGGCGGCAGCGCCGCGATACGCATCCGTGTGACGGGAGGTGTCCTCCTCGTCGCACACCTCGCTCTCGTCGCCTGGCTGATGCTGCGCCCTCTGGACGTCCCCTGGGTGATGCCCCCGAACCTGCGCCCGCTGGCCGGCATCCGTGCCGACCTGGCGCTGGGCTGGCCGGGGGCCGTGCGACCGCTCGGGGAGGGCCTCGCTCTGCTCGCCCCGCTGGGCGTGCTGCTGCCGATGGCGCACGGCAGGCTGGCCGTGTCCCCGCCGGCGTCCGCGGTCCGTACGGCCGCGACGGGCACCCTGGTCTCCCTCGGCATCGCCCTGCTCCAGACGGGAGTGCCGGGCCGGGTCGTCGACGTCGACTCGCTGCTGCTGAACACGGCGGGGGTCGCCCTGGCCCACTTGGCCGTCGTCCCCGCGGCCCGCGCCTGGCTGCGGCGGCGCGGCGTGCGGGAACCGGGCGCGGCCGGGCCGTCGGTCACCGTCCAGGACGGGCTGTCTCAGGGGCGTACCCCGACGATTCCCAGGGTCGGGATCGCCCCGTAGAGCGATGCTTCGTCCCCTTGGTCCACCTACCGTGGAAGACAGCTGGGGACGCCACCCGGGCGACCCCGCCCCCGGCCCGGAAACGGGCCGGCGACCACGGAGGAGCCCTCATGAGCGCCCTTGCCCGTCCCACCCACGGCCGCGTGATCGGCGGAGTGTGCGCCGCGCTGGCACGGCGCTTCGGCACCTCCGCGACGACGATGCGGGTGATCTTCCTGCTGTCCTGCCTGCTGCCCGGCCCGCAGTTCCTGCTCTACATAGCGCTGTGGATCCTGCTGCCCTCGGAGGACGGCTCTCGCACCCCCGCCTGGTGAGTCGGGGCCGGAGCGGACGGGCACACCACGGGGGCGCTTCCGGGCCTGCCGGAGCGCCCCGCCCGCGTCGTGCGGAGGCCGGCGTCAGCCGAGCGGGATGCCGTTGACCGGCAGACCGTGCGTGGGCAGACCCTTGAGCGGCAGTCCGCCGAGCAGTCCGCCGACCGGTCCGGCCGGGCCCTTGCTGAGGGTGCTCTCGGCGACCGGCTGGGCGGCGGCCAGGCCCTTGCCGACGACCGGGAGCGCGGCGGCGACACCGCGCTTGGCCACGGGCTTGAGCACCTTCATCGCGCCGCTGTCGGGCAGGGCGTCGACGACCTGCTCGGGCGGCAGCGCCTTGGTGACGGTGTTCAGGGTCTGGCCGGCGTCCGGGGTGACCGGGGCCGCGTTGGCCGCACCCGCGCCCACGGCGGCGACGGCGGCACCGAGGGCGGCGACGCCCAGAGTCTTGGCAGCAGACTGCTTCATGGTGAATGCGTCCTTGAATACGGAGACGGGAGATCACAAACGATCCGAGCGGTCCCCGACCTAAACACGCCGGCTCACCCGCCGCAAACACCGAAATACGGCCACTTGATGGAGACGTGTCCGCATTCCGGGTCGACGGGTGTCGCGCGGCTACCCCTGCGCCCCGGCGGAACCGCTGGTGGAAGCGGTCTGCTGGAACAGCCATTCGGATTTCAGCTCGGCATATCCGGGCTTGATCACGTCACTGATCATCGCGAGTCGTTCATCGAAAGGGATGAACGCTGATTTCATCGCATTGACGGAAAACCACTGGAGGTCGTCGAGCGTGTAACCGAACGCCTCGACGAGGTGCTCGAATTCCCGGCTCATCGTGGTGTGCGACATCAGCCGGTTGTCGGTGTTCACGGTGGCCCTGAAGTGCAGCCGGCGGAGCAGCCCGATGGGGTGCTCGGCGTAGGAGGAGGCGGCCCCGGTCTGGAGGTTGGAGCTGGGGCACAGTTCCAGCGGGATGCGCTTGTCCCGGACGTAGGAGGCGAGACGGCCGAGGACGACCGAGCCGTCCTCGCGGACCTCGATGTCGTCGATGATCCGCACCCCGTGCCCGAGCCGGTCGGCGCCGCACCACTGCAACGCCTGCCAGATGGACGGCAGCCCGAACGCCTCGCCGGCGTGGATGGTGAAGTGGTTGTTCTCCCGCTTCAGGTACTCGAACGCGTCCAGGTGCCGGGTGGGCGGGTAGCCGGCCTCGGCACCGGCGATGTCGAAGCCGACCACGCCAAAGTCCCGGTGGCGGTTGGCGAGTTCGGCGATCTCCAGGGAGCGGGCCGCGTGCCGCATCGCGGTCAGCAGCGCGCCGACCCGGATCCGGTGGCCGTTCTCCCGGGCGAGCCGCTCGCCCTGCCGGAATCCCTCGTTCACGGCCTGCACGACCTGCTCCAGGGTCAGGCCCCCGTCGAGGTGCTGCTCGGGCGCGTACCGCACCTCGGCGTAGACGACCCCGTCCTCGGCGAGGTCCTCGGCGCACTCCCGGGCGACCCGTACCAGGGCGTCCCGCGTCTGCATGACGCCGACGGTGTGCCGGAAGGTCTCCAGGTACCGTTCCAGCGATCCGGAGTCGGCGGCCTCACGGAACCAGATCCCCAGCTTGCCGGGGTCGGTCTCGGGAAGACCGTCGTAGCCCGTCTCCCGGGCGAGTTCGACGACGGTCCCCGGGCGCAGCCCGCCGTCGAGATGATCGTGCAGCACCACCTTGGGCGCCCGCCGGATCTGGTCCGGCGTCGGAACATGGACCGGGATGGCCGCCGGCACGGCCCCCGTCGGTGCAGTCTGGCTCGTCATTTCCGCACTCTAACTCCTACGCGCGTAGAACGCTGGGGGCGCGCACAGCCGGTTCCCGGCGCTTTTCCGTCGATACGCAACGGTGACCGCACGTACGGGTTTCGTACACCGCGCCTTCTGACACTGTTCTGTCATGGGACAGCAAGCGACTCCGGTCCGAACGGCCGGGCTGGGAAGGGCAGTCGGCCCGGAGCCGACGTCGGTGAGCGGAGCGGTGCTGCTGCTCCCCGGCGGGGAGGAGGTCTCCGCCCGCCGGCCGTCCCCCGTGCGGGCGTTGACCCTGATCCGCTCCCTGGGCCGCGCGTTCGCCCGCGCGGGCCGGGCCGAGGGCCTGGCCGTCCATCCCGTCCACTACCGCTACCGGGGGTGGAACGGCAGCGAGGCGCATCTCGCGGCGGACGCCGGCTGGGCCGCCGACGAGGTCGTACGACGGTACGGGGACGTGCCGGTCTGCCTGGTCGGCGTGGACATGGGCGGGCGTGCGGCGCTGCGGGCCGGCGGTCACGAGGCCGTCAACTCCGTGGTGGCCCTGGCCCCCTGGCTGCCGGAGGAGGATGTCGCCGTGTCCGCCGAACCGGTGAAGCAGCTGGTCGGGCGCCGGGTGCTGATCGTGCACGGCACCAACGACGAACGCACCGATCCCGAGCTGTCGTTCCGCTTCGCGGCGCGGGCGAAGAAGGTGAACCGGGAGGTGTGCCGGTTCGAAGTGCACTCCGACGGCCACGGGTTGCACGGACACCGGGCAGAAGTGGTGAACCTGGGAGTGGACTTCGTCCTCGGGGCCCTGTTCGGCTGCCGGGTGTCGCGGCCGGTGGAGGACGCGCTGGCCGCGCCGCCGCCGATCGGCCTGCGAATGCCGCTGGCGGCGGGGTTCGGCAGGTCACTGAACCGCTGAGGCGGAGCGGGCGGTGCGGGTCGGGACACCTGGCCGTGTCCCTGGCCCCGGCCTTCCCTCGGCCCTGACCTCCTCTCGGCCTTGGCCCTGACCTTCCCTTGCCTTGGCCCCACCCTTCCCTCGGCCTTTGTCGACCCGCCTAGGGAAGCAGGCTTCCCCGGCGGGAGAGCAGGAACTTCTTGAAGGCCGCCACGGGCGGGGTGTCCGGGCGGTCCGCCAGCCAGGCCACGCCGATCTCGCGGGCCGCCCTCGGGGCCGTGACCGTCAGTTCCACCACCCCGGGGCGGGGGACGGTCGGCGGTGGCAGGAGCGCCACTCCCAGCCCGGCCGCCACCAGCCCTCGAAGCGTCTCCGCCTCCTCGCCCTCGAAGGCGACGCGGGGTTTGAAGCCGGCCTCGCGGCACAGGTCGTCCGTGATCCGCCGGAGGCCGTAGCCGGGCTCCAGGGTGACGAAGGTGTCGTCGGCCGCCTCGGCCAGGCGGACGCGGCGGCGGGCGGCCAGCCGGTGGTCGGCGGGGACGACCAGGCGCAGTTTCTGCTCGTCCAGGCGGCGGGCGACCAGGTCGGGGGCGTCGGGGACGGGCGAGGTGAGGCAGAGGTCCAGCTCCCCGGCGCGCAGCCCCTCCAGCATCGCCTCACCGTAGTTCTGCACGAGGCTGAAGCGGACGCGCGGATGGTCGGCGCGGAAGGCGTGCAGCAGGCCGGGGACGGTCTCGGCGCCCATGGTGTGCAGGAAGCCGAAGGCGACCTTGCCGGTGGCCGGGTCGGCGTCCGCGCGGATCTCCCCGGCGGCGCGCCCGACCTCGGCGAGCGCCCGCTCGACGGAGGCGAGGAGGGTACGGCCGGCGGTGGTCAGGGAGACCGTACGGCCGTGGCGGGCGAACAGGTCGACACCCAGGTCCCGCTCCAGCCGGGCCATCGCCCGGGACAGCGTGGACTGCGGGACGTTCATCTCCTGCGCCGCCCGGGTGACGTGCTCCGTGCGGGCCACACCGGCGAAGTAGGCGAGGCGGGGGGCCAGCAGCCGTACCGTCTCCGCCATGTCTTCTGTGTCACCGGACGGTGACAGCCGCCCCTGTGACCTCTGCTGATGCGCCATGGGAACGATTATGACGATTCCATGCATTGGACGCATGAGGGGGGTCGTCCTACGGTCGAGGCATGTCTCCCGCCAGTACCCCGGCGTCCGCCAGCGTGGGCGCCGTCTCCCCCGTCCCTCCCGCCGGCAACGGCTCCGACTCCCGGCTGACTCCGGGCGGCCCCGGCTACCGCCGGATGAGCCTCGCCCTCTTCCTTGCCGGAGTCGCGACCTTCGCCCTCCTCTACTCCACCCAGGCCCTGCTGCCGCTGATCTCCGGGGAGTTCGGGGTCCAGGCGAGCGAGGCGAGCTGGACGGTGGCCGCCGCGACCGGCGGGCTGGCCCTGTTCGTGCTGCCGATGAGCGCCCTGTCGGAGCGGTTCGGCCGCCGTACGGTGATGACGGCCTCGCTGGCCGTCGCCGTCACGGTCGGCATGCTGGTTCCCTTCGCGCCGTCGCTGGGCGCGCTGGTCGTGCTGCGGGCGGTGCAGGGCGCCGCGCTGGCCGGGGTCCCGGCCTCGGCGCAGGCCTATCTGGCCGAGGAGGTGCGGCCGAAGGCGCTGGTCACGGCGATCGGGCTGTTCGTGGCGGGCAACAGCGTCGGCGGGATGAGCGGCCGGGTGATCACCGGCTGGGTCGCGCAGGAGTGGGGCTGGCGGGTCTCGGTCGGTGTGATCGGCGCGCTCGCGGTCGGGTGCGCGGTGGCGTTCCGGCTGCTGCTGCCGGCCCCGCGGCACTTCACGGCGGGCTCACTGCGCCCGCGGGTCCTGCTCGGCACGGTCCGCGGCCACCTCTCCGACCCGCTGCTGCGCCGCCTGTACGCGATCGGCGCGCTGTTCATGACGGTGTTCGGCGGCGTGTACACGGTGATCGGGTACCGGCTGACGGCGGAGCCGTTCGGGCTGCCGCAGGGGATCGTGGGCTCGATCTTCCTGGTCTACCTGGTGGGCACGGTCTCCGCGTCCACCGCGGGCCGGCTGGTGGGCCGGTTCGGCCGCCGGGGCGCGCTCTACCTGGCGGGCGGCACGACGGCGGCGGGCCTGCTGTTCTCCCTGGCGGCATCCCTGCCGCTGGTGCTGCTGGGCCTGGTGCTGATCACGGCGGGGTTCTTCGCCGGGCACGCGGTGGCCTCCTCGGCGGTCAGCAGGACGGCCACCCACGGCCGCGCGCAGGCTTCGGCGCTGTACCAGTCCGCGTACTACATCGGCTCCAGCGTCGGCAGCACCGTCGGAGCGGTGGCGTTCCGCTCGAACGGCTGGTCCGGCACGGTCGGTGTCGGCCTCCTCGCGGTCATCGGCGTCGTCGCGATCACCGTGCTCGGCAGCCGGGCGGCCCGGGTGGCGGCCCGGCGGGAGCCGGTGGGCGCCCACTGAGCAGGCCCTTTTCGCACTCGGGGGGCCGTTGTCAGTGGGCTGCGGTAGCTTCCAGGTGGTGGGGCGCGAAGACGCGCGGAAGCACGGCCACAGGGGTGGGTGGACGATGGGCGACAGCACGGCGACGGCGGACCTGGACGTCGCACTGGAGAAGCACCGGACCGAGCTGACCGGGTACTGCTACCGGATGCTCGGTTCCTCCTTCGAGGCAGAGGACGCGGTGCAGGACACCCTGGTGCGGGCCTGGCGCAGTCACGACAAGTTCGAGGGCCGGTCCTCCCTGCGCTCGTGGCTGTACCGCATCGCGACGAACGTGTGCCTGGACATGCTGACGGCCGGCAGCAAACGGGCGCTGCCCATGGACCTGACCGAGTCGACCCCCCTCGCCCGTGCGGCGCTCACGCCGCGCCCCGACAACACCTGGCTGGAGCCGATGCCGGACGCGCGTGTGCTGCCGACGGCCGGCGATCCGGCGGAGGCCGCCGTCGCGAAGGAATCCGTCCGGCTCGCCTTCATGGCCGCCCTCCAGCAGCTGCCGGCCAAGCAGCGGGCGGTGCTGATCCTGCGCGAGGTGCTGGCCTGGCGGGCGAGCGAGGTCGCCGAGCTGCTGGACACCACGGTCGCCTCGGTGAACAGCGCCCTGCAGCGGGCCCGGGCCACGCTCGCGGAGCGCGCGGACGCGGGCGCCGAGGGCGCGGTGTCCGACCCGCTGGACGAGGAGCAGCAGAGACTCCTGGAGCGCTACGTCAAGGCGTTCGAGGGGTACGACATGACGGCGCTGACGGCGCTGCTCCACGAGGACGCCGTCATGACGATGCCGCCGTTCGACCTGTGGCTGCGCGGCACCGCCGACATCACCGGCTTCATGACGACCATCGGTGCCTCCTGCGCCGGTTCCCGCCTGCTCCCGGTGCAGGCCAACGGCCTGCCGGGCTTCGCGCACTACAAGCCGGACCCGGGAAACGGCGGGTTCAGCCCGTGGGCGGTGCAGGTGCTGGAGATCTCAGACGGCCGGATCACCGGTTTCCACTGCTTCCTCGACACCCAGCGCTGGTTCCCCCTGTTCGGGCTGCCCCTCCATCTGGAAGCGGAGGCCGACGAGGTCCAGCAGGGCGGGTAGCGCGGGGCCGGCGCCCCGCAGCCGGATCCGCCCGCCGGCCCGGCGGGCGGCCAGCTCCAGCCGCGCCAGCAGGTCGACGGCCGCGAGTCCCGGCGGCCCGAGCCGGCCGACGTCACAGACGACGACACGTCCCCCGCCGCCGTCCTCCAGCAGCGCCCGCACGCCGTCGCACAGCCCGCTCACCTCGTCACGGCTGACGGGCCAGGGCAGCACAAGAACGGCGGGAATCTCGGCATCCACGTCCGTTAGACCGACGGGACGGACGGAACTCATCGCCGTGCCGTGGCGAGGGCCGTCGAGTCCCAGCATGCCGAACGGGACCGGCGGAGGTCACCGGTCCCGTTCACCCGCAGGGGGAGACAAACGTCAGGCGATGCGCTCCAGCACCACCGGCGTCGCCGTGAAGTCGGTGCCGGGGGCCGCGATGTCGTACGAGCCCGTCACCGCCTGGAGCGCGTAGTCGAAGCGCTCGGGGGTGTCTGTGTGCAGGGTGAGCAGGGGCTGGCCCTCGGTCACCGTGTCGCCGGGCTTGGCGTGCAGTTCCACGCCCGCCGCCGCCTGCACCGGGTCCTCCTTGCGGGCGCGGCCGGCGCCCAGGCGCCACGCGGCGATGCCGATGCCGTAGGCGTCCAGGCGGGTGAGCACGCCGGAGGAGGGGGCCTTGATGACGTGCTGCTCCTTCGACGTGGGCAGCTCGGCGTCCGGGTCGCCGCCCTGGGCGGCGATCATCCGGCGCCACACGTCCATCGCGGAGCCGTCGGCCAGGGCCTTCGCGGGGTCCGCGTCCTTGATGCCGGCCGCGTCGAGCATCTCGCGCGCCAGGGCGACCGTCAGCTCCACGACGTCCGCCGGGCCGCCGCCCGCGAGGACCTCGACCGACTCGCGGACCTCCAGGGCGTTGCCCGCCGTGAGACCGAGCGGGGTGGACATGTCGGTGAGGAGCGCCACCGTCCGCACGCCGTGGTCCGTGCCGAGGCCGACCATCGTGGACGCCAGCTCGCGGGCGTCGGCCAGCGTCTTCATGAAGGCGCCGGTGCCGACCTTCACGTCCAGGACCAGGCTGCCGGTGCCTTCCGCGATCTTCTTCGACATGATCGAGGAGGCGATCAGCGGGATCGCCTCGACGGTGCCGGTCACGTCCCGCAGGGCGTACAGCTTCTTGTCCGCGGGGGCCAGGCCGTCGCCCGCCGCGCAGATCACCGCGCCGGTGGTGTCGAGGACGTGCAGCATCTCCTCGTTGGAGAGCAGGGCGCGCCAGCCGGGGATGGACTCCAGCTTGTCCAGGGTGCCGCCGGTGTGGCCGAGGCCGCGGCCGGAGAGCTGGGGCACGGCGGCGCCGCAGGCCGCGACCAGCGGGGCCAGGGGCAGCGTGATCTTGTCGCCGACGCCGCCCGTGGAGTGCTTGTCGGCCGTCGGACGGGAGAGCGCCGAGAAGTCCATGCGCTCGCCGGAGGCGATCATGGCCGCGGTCCAGCGGGCGATCTCGCGGCGGTTCATGCCGTTGAGCAGGATCGCCATGGCGAGCGCGGACATCTGCTCGTCGGCGACCTCGCCGCGGGTGTACGCGTCGATGACCCAGTCGATCTGCTCGTCGCTCAGCTCACCGCGGTCCCGCTTGGTGCGGATGACGGAGATGACGTCCATGGCCATGGCTGATGGCTTCCTTCCGGGAGGTGCGAAGTGCACGGCCCCCCTGAGCGGTTCAGGGGGGCCGTACGGGAGTTACTTGGTGAGATGGTCCGGGCCGAAGGCCTGGGGCAGCATCTCGGCGAGCGGGAGGACGCCCGCGGGGGTGTCGAGCAGCAGGTCCGGGCCGCCGAACTCGTAGAGCAGCTGGCGGCAGCGGCCGCACGGGACCAGCAGGGCGCCGGTGCCGTCCACGCAGGTGAAGTGCGTGAGCCGGCCGCCTCCGGTGCGCTGGAGCTGCGAGACCAGGCCGCACTCGGCGCACAGGCCGAGGCCGTAGGAGGCGTTCTCCACGTTGCAGCCGGTGACCGTGCGGCCGTCGTCGACCAGGGCCGCCACGCCGACCGGGTAGCCGGAGTAGGGGGCGTAGGCGTGGGACATGGCCTCCCGCGCCTCGGCGCGCAGCGCCTCCCAGTCGAACCCGTCCGCCGGTGTCGCCGTCACTTGCCCTGGCCCTTGCGGTAGCGCATGCCGTCCGCCTTCGGCATCCGCAGGCGCTGCGCGGACAGCGACAGCACGAGCAGCGTGACGACGTACGGGGTGGCGCCCACGAAGTCGCTGGGGACCTCGTCGGTGACCAGGTACCAGACCAGGACCAGCGCGGCCATGACGGCGCTGATCACGCCCTGCCACAGGGCCTTCTTGTACAGCTTCCAGCCGGCCAGCAGCGCGAGCAGGACGACCAGCAGCAGGAGCAGGGCGTGGACGGTGACGCCGCCGTTGCGCAGCTGGAGCGCGTCGGAGTAGCCGAACAGGCCCGCGCCCATCGCGAGGCCGCCGGGGCGCCAGTTGCCGAAGATCATGGCCGCGAGGCCGATGTAGCCGCGGCCTCCGGTCTGGCCCTCCAGGTAGGTGTGCGAGGTGACCAGCGCGAGGAACGCGCCGCCGAGGCCGGCGAGACCGCCGGAGACGGCCACGGCCGCGTACTTGTAGCGGTAGACGTTGACGCCGAGCGACTCCGCGGCGGTCGGGTTCTCACCGCAGGAGCGCAGCCGCAGCCCGAACGGGGTGCGCCACAGCAGCCACCAGCTGCCGACGAACAGCAGCACGGCCAGGAGCGTCACCACGGACAGGTTGGTGATCAGACCGCCTATGATGCCGGCCAGGTCGGAGACGAGGAACCAGTGGTGCTTCTCGACCGACGCGAGGGCGTCCGAGAGACCGGGGAGAGTGACGTCGGGCAGCGAGTTCACGGGCGGGGACTGCTTGGGGTTGCCGCCCGCCTCCGCGGCCGAGCCGCCGGCGAAGAACAGCTTGGCGAGGTACTGGGTGGCGCCGAGCGCGAGCAGGTTGACGGCGACACCGGAGACGATGTGGTCGACGCCGAACGTCACGGTGGCGACGGCGTGCACCAGACCGCCGAGGACACCGAAGCCGATGCCGCACAGCAGGCCGAGCCAGGGGCTGGACTGCCAGCCGATCCAGCCGGCGCCGAAGGTGCCGAGGATCATCATGCCCTCGAGGCCGATGTTGACGACACCGGCCCGCTCGGACCACAGGCCGGCGAGACCGGCGAGGCCGATCGGGACGGCGAGGGCCAGCGCGGCGGCGACCTGTCCGGCGGAGTCGAGCTGGTTGGCGCCGGTGATCACGCGGACTGCGGCGAGGAGCAGCAGCGCGCCCGCGACGATCATGAGGGTCAGGCCCAGGGAGCGGCCGGAACGCTGGGGGGCGCCCGGTGCCCTGGGAGCCGCCGGCGGCGGCGCGTCGGTCATCGTGGCAGTCATCACGCCACCTCCTGCTTCTTCGTCGCGGCGGCCTGGGCGGCGAGTTCGGCGCCCACCTTCTGCTGCTGGCGCTTGATGCCGTAGCGCCGTACGACCTCGTAGGCGATCACGACGCAGAGGACGATGACGCCCTGGATGACGCCGAGGATCTCCTTGTCGTAGCCCTGGAACTCCAGGTGGTTGGTGGTGCGCTCCAGGAAGCCCCACAGCAGCGCGCCGAGGGCTATGCCGATCGGGTTGTTGCGGCCGAGCAGCGCGATGGCGATGCCGGTGAAGCCGATCCCGCTGGGGAAGCTGTTGTCGTACTGGTGGCTCTCGTTCAGCAGGGTCGGCATGCCGATCAGGCCGGCCACCGCACCCGAGATGATCATGCTGGTGGCGATCATCTTCTTCACCGAGACACCGCTCGCGGAGGCGGCGCTCTCGGACTGGCCCACGGTGCGCAGGTCGAAGCCGAACCTGGTGCGGCCGAGCACGAACCAGTACGCGACACCGACGAGCACGGCGACGACGATGAAGCCGTCCAGGACACCGGCCGGGCCGGTGTCGATGTTGAAGAAGTGCGCGGACGACGGCAGCGGCTTGGTGGACACCAGGGTGCCCGCCTCGTCGAGCTGGCCGAGCTTTCCGGGCTGGAGCAGGTAGCCGATGATCGCGGTGGCGATCGAGTTCAGCATGATGGTCGCGATGACCTCGCTGACACCGCGGGTCACCTTCAGGACGCCGGCGATGGCCGCCCACAGGGCGCCGGTCGCCATGGCGCAGATGATGATCAGCGGGATGGCCAGCCAGCCGGGCACGGTGAGCGCCCCGCCGAGGACGGCGGCGACGAACGCGGCGAGCCGGTACTGGCCGTCGACGCCGATGTTGAACAGGTTCATGCGGAAGCCGACGGCCACCGCGACACCCGCCAGGTAGTACGTCGTCGCCTTGTTCAGGATGAAGACCTGGCTGTCGCTGGCGAAGCCGTAGGTCACCATGTCGTGGAAGGCGGGGCCGGGGTTCTTGCCGGTCGCGGCGATCACCAGGGCGGTGACGACGAGCGCGGCGACGACCGCCAGCAGCGGCGCCGCGATCCCGAGGAGCAGCCGCTCCTTGTCGATCCGTGAGGTCAGCTTCTTCATCGCGCGTCGTCCTCTGTGTGCTCCAGGTGCCCGGTGGCCGCACCCGTCATGGCGGAGCCCAGCTCTTCGGGGGTGATCGTGGCGGGGTCGGCGTCGGCGACCAGGCGGCCGCGGTACATCACCCGCAGGGTGTCGGAGAGCCCGATCAGCTCGTCGAGGTCGGCGGAGATGAGCAGCACGGCCAGGCCGTCGCGGCGGGCCTCGCGAATGTAGTCCCAGATCGCGGCCTGCGCGCCGACGTCCACACCACGGGTGGGGTGGGCGGCGATGAGCAGCTTGGGGTGGTGGCTCATCTCGCGGCCGACGATCAGCTTCTGCTGGTTGCCGCCGGACAGCGAGGCCGCGGTGACGTCGATGCCGGGGGTGCGGACGTCGTAGGCCTCGACGATGCGCTGGGTGTCGGCGCGCGCCGCCTTGGGGTCGAGCAGCGCGCCGCGCGAGTTGGGCTTCTCGGTGACGTGGCCGAGGATGCGGTTCTCCCACAGCGGTGCTTCCAGCAGCAGGCCGTGGCGGTGGCGGTCCTCGGGGATGTAGCCGATGCCGGCCTCGCGGCGGTCGCGGGTGGGGGCCTGCGAGATGTCGGTGCCGTCGAGACGGACGACGCCGGCGTCGGGCCGGCGCATGCCCATGATCGCCTCGACCAGCTCGGACTGGCCGTTGCCCTCCACGCCGGCGATGCCCAGGACCTCGCCCTTGTGGATGGTGAAGGAGACCTCGTCCAGGATGACCCGCTCGACGCCGTCGAGGTCGGTCTGGGTGAGATGCACGCCGTCCAGCGTCAGCATCGGCACCTCGGTGACCGTGGACTCCTCGGTCTCGGGCGTCGGCAGTTCGCTGCCGACCATCAGTTCGGCGAGCTGCCTGGGCGTGGTGCCCTTCGGCTCGACCGTGCCGACGGTGGTGCCGCGCCGGATGACGGTGATCTCGTCGGCGACGGAGAGCACCTCGCCCAGCTTGTGGGAGATGAAGATGACGGTGAGGCCCTCGGCCTTCAGCTCGCGCAGGTTGGCGAAGAGGGCGTCGACCTCCTGCGGCACCAGGACGGCGGTGGGCTCGTCCAGGATGAGGGTCCGGGCACCGCGGTAGAGGACCTTGAGGATCTCCACGCGCTGGCGGTCGGCGACACCGAGTTCCTCGACCAGGGCGTCGGGGCGGACGCCGAGCCCGTAGGCGTCGGAGATCTCGTTGATCCTGGCGCGTGCCTTGCCCCCGATGCCGTGCAGCTTCTCCGCGCCGAGGACGACGTTCTCCAGCACGGTGAGGTTGTCGGCGAGCATGAAGTGCTGGTGCACCATGCCGATGCCGCGGGCGATGGCGTCGCCGGGGTTGTGCAGGACGACCTGTTCGCCGGCGACGGTGATGGTGCCCTCGTCCGGCTGCTGCATGCCGTAGAGGATCTTCATCAGGGTGGACTTGCCGGCGCCGTTCTCACCGCACAGGGCATGGACGGTGCCCGTGCGGACCGTGATGTCGATGTCGCGGTTGGCGACGACGCCGGGGAAACGCTTGGTGATGCCGCGCAGTTCGACGGCAGCGGGAGGGCTGGACGCGTTGATGGCGCACTCTCCTCGGGGAAAGGGGCTGCGGGGAGGGGGCAGGCGTCGGCGACGCTAGCGCGGCAACTCCGTGCTACACGCGTAGAGTTGACACATTGTTATGGCTCGGCCGGGGGCTCCGACAGGCGCCCCCGCGCCGAGCCTGGGTCCGTGGGACCCGTCAGGTCACGGGGTGGTCTTGACCTTGATCGAGCCGTCGACGATCTTCTTCTTCGCGGCGTCCAGCTTGGCCTGGATGTCGCTGATGAAGCCACCGCTGGTGGCCAGCTTCACGCCGTCCTTGGCGAGCGAGTAGCTGTTGGTGCCGGCCAGCGGCTTGCCGTCGTGCACGGACTTGATGAAGTCGTAGACGCCGACGTCGACGTTCTTGACCATGGAGGTCAGGATCGCGTTCTTGTACTTGGCCAGACCCGGGATGTTGTACTGGTCCGAGTCCACGCCGATGGCCCAGGCGCCCTTCTTGCCGCTGACGGCCTCGATCGCGCCGTTGCCGGAGGAGCCGGCCGCCGTGTAGATGACGTCGGCGCCGTTGTCCAGCATGCCCTGCGCGGCCTCCTTGCCCTTGTCGGGGCTGGCGAAGCCGGAGGTGTCCGAGCCGTGGGACAGGTACTGGGTGTCGACCTTGATCTTGGAGTTCGTGTCCTTGACGCCCTGGACGTAGCCCGCCTCGAACTTCTTGATCAGCGGGACGTCGACACCGCCGACGAAGCCGACGTGCTTCGACTTGGTCTTCAGCGCGGCGGCGACACCGGCCAGGTAGGAGCCCTGCTCCTCGGTGAAGTTGATGCTGTCGACGTTCTTGGCGTCCACGACCGAGTCGACGATGCCGAAGCTGGTCTTCGGGTACTTCGCCGCGACCTTGGTCATCGAGGCGGCGTACGCGTAGCCGACACCCACGACGGGGTTGTAGCCGGCGTCCGCCAGGTCCGACAGGCGCTGCTCGCGGTCGGCCTCGGTGTCGGAGGTCTTGGCGGTCAGCTCCTTGATGTCACCGCCGAACTCCTTCTTGGCCTGGTCGGCACCGCGCGCGGCGGAGTCGTTGAAGGAGCGGTCACCACGGCCGCCGACGTCGAACGCGAGGCCGATCTTGACGCCCTTGCCGTTCCCGGAGGACGACGGGCTTCCGTTGTCGGAGGAGGTGCTGCCACAGGCAGTGGCAGTCATTGCGAGTGCTGCGGACGCGATACACGCAGCGGAAAGCTTGGCTACCCGGCGCACGGGAAGGCTCCTTCACCTGACCTGAGCGCCATGTCGGCGCTTGATGTGAGCACCGTGTCGGTGCTCGAGCCGGGACGCCACTTCGGCGTCGGCTTCGCGGCATCGTAACGCGCGTAGATGTCAGAAAAACACCTCTCGCGAAGCCGTTATCGATTCGAGGCAAACAGTGCCTGAACTCGCGCTCCCGGCCTTGTCGCGCCGCTGTAGCGCGCTGTGCACGAATGGCTTGTATCCGTGTTGCGCCGGGCCGGAGACGGCCCCCGAGGGGGCCGCTCCGCCCGGTCCCGGGCTCAGCCGCGGGCCACGCCGGTGTCCAGGAAGGCCGCCGCGGTGAACATCTCCACGCCCACCTTGATCGCGTACTCGTCGGCGTCGAAATCGCCCTGGTGCAGGTCACGCACCGTGCGCTCGCCGGGCCGGCGCACGCCGAGGCGGGCCATCGCGCCGGGCACCTGCTCCAGGTACCAGGAGAAGTCCTCGCCGCCGAGGCTCTGCTCGGTGCTCTCCACGGACTTCATGCCGCGCCGGGCGACCATGGCGCGGCGCAGCACCTCGGTGGACTCCCGGTCGTTGACGACGGGCGGCACTCCGCGCACGTAGTTGATCTCGGACTTGGCCCGGTGCAGCGTGGCGACCTCGTCGATGGCCGCGTGCACGATGTCGGGGGCGTGCCGCCATGCCTCCAGGTCCAGGCAGCGCACGGTCCCGGACAGCTCGGCGTGCTGCGGGATCACGTTCGGGGCGTGCCCCGACTCGATCCGGCCCCAGGTGAGGGCGAGACCGGCGCGGGTGTCGACCCGGCGGGCGATCAGCGCGGGCACGTCGACGGCGACGCGGGCGGCGGCGGTGACCAGGTCGGTGGTCAGGTGGGGGCGGGCGGTGTGGCCGCCGGACCCGTCGAGGGCGATCTCCAGCCGGTCGCAGGCGCTGGTGATGGCGCCGTGCCGCAGACCGATCCGCCCGGCGTCCACCCGGGGGTCGCAGTGCACGGCGAGGATCCGGCTCACGCCGGTCAGCGCGCCGTCCTCGATGGCGCTCAGGGCACCGCCGGGCAGGACCTCCTCGGCGGGCTGGAAGATCAGTCGTACCGGCCGGGGCAGCAGGTCCTTGGCGTGCAGGTCGGCGAGGACGAGGCCGGCGCCGAGGACGACGGTCGTGTGGACGTCGTGCCCGCAGGCGTGCGCCCGGTCGGGCACGGTCGACCGGTACGGGCAGTCCGCCTTGGTGTCCGGGATGGGCAGCGCGTCGATGTCGGCGCGCAGCGCGAGCAGCGGTACGGCCGGCTGCTCACCCTCCGCGAGCCCGATGTCACAGAGGAGTCCGGTCCCGGTGGCGAGGACGCGCGGCTTGAGGCCGGCCCGCTCGAGCCGCTCCTTGATCGCGGCGGTGGTGCGGAACTCCTGGTTGCCCAGCTCCGGGTGCATGTGCAAGTCGCGCCGGAACGCGACGAGTTCGGCGTGCAGGGACTCGCTCAGCACGCCGGGGAGCACATCGCCCGGGAGGCCGGCCTCGGACTCTGAGGACATCAATTGCTTCACCCTCTGAAGGGTAGGACGCCCGGCCGGTCAACTACCCCTCGTTCAACAAAACTTCAGCCCGTCAGGGGAATAAAATCTGGCCGTCGGACGCATGGCGGCGGACTCTGTTGGGTAAAACCTCTGTTTCCTCCCTCCACGCATACCACGCATCACCGGTGTCACGCGCGCCATGTCCACGAACCGGACCCCGCCCCGTCCAGGCGGCCCCCACCCGGACGGCCCACCCCGTTCCCGCCCGGTGTCCGGGCCGTACTCGACGATCTTCCAGTCCCGCTTCGGCGGTATCCAGGTGTCCTCGTCCTTGCGGGGGCACTCTTCGGCCCCCGTGTCGGTGCTAGGCCGGGCTGATCGCCGTCAGGCGGTGGATGTCCCGGGCCGTGCCGGTGACGCCGGAGAGGAAGCCCTGCGCCCGGGGCGAGGCGGTGTCCGTGAGCCAGGTGGGGTCGATGTCGCAGACCGCCACGCGGACGCCGGTGCCGGCCAGGGCCAGCGGGAGGGTGTGGACGACCGTCGAGGGGAAGCTGAGGACCGTACGGCCGATCGGGCCGCGGCGGGCGATCAGCTCCAGCGGGAGGTCCGGGCGGACGATCTCCAGGCCGGTCTCGACGGCCAGCCGGTGCAGTTTCTCGGCGCTCTCGCGGCGGTGCGCGAAGTAACGGGTGGCCCCGTGCGCCTTGGCCAGGTCTCGGACGGCCGTCAGATAGCGGTCGCCGTCCACGACGCCGGTCTCCACCAGGGAGGTGCCGACCAGGTCCGCGCCCTTGGTGATGCGGGGCGGGCCGAAGCGGGCGCGGGTCCAGGTGAAGTCGTTGGCGGTGACGGTGACGCCGTCCGGGATCTCCGTCACCGGCATGGAGGAGAACACCTCGACCCGGCGGCGCGCGCTGGGGGTGAGGCGGCGGCGGGCCGAGGAGGACACCGGCGCGAACAGCAGGTCGCGGGCGCCGGGGCGGCCGCCCTTGCGGTGCCAGCGGACCAGGCGTTCCCCGCGGGCCAGCTGGGCGACGAACTCCATCGTCGCCGTGCCGTCGTCCACGACCACGAGGTCGCGGGCGCGGGTGATGGTCAGCAGGAGCTGTACGTACCGGGAGAAGGGGTCGCCCATCACGATCCGCTCGGCCCGGCGCAGGGAGCCGGCCAGGCCGCCGATGGTGTGGAAGGGCGCCGTCGTACCGCCCCGCGCCTCCTCCCAGCGCACCCGGTACCCCTCGTCCCGGGCCAGGTCGGCCATGCGGCGCAGCTGGCCCCGGGTCATGGGGTCGGTCGGGGACAGGACGACGAGGGTGAGCTGCGCGCCGGCCGGCGGCGCCGGTTCGCCGGCCGGTCCGGCCCGCCCGGCCCGGGCGGGCACGGTCGGCCGGGCCTGGGCTGGCACGACCGGCCGGGCCTGCTCGGCGGTGCCGCGCAGGCCGTGGGCGTGCGCCCACTCCAGTACGTTCAGCAGCTGTACCGGGCTCTCCACGAAGGCGAGCGTGTGGGCGGGGTGGCCGGGGTGACCGGCGCGGGGGCTCATCGGGGTACGACCGTCCCGTCGTAGGGCAGTAAGGCGGTCAAGGTGCTCAGACCGAGACCGGCTCGCCCGCCGCCGCGGCGATCTCCGCCTCGGCGACGGCGCCGGCGACGCGGCGCAGCTTCTTCATCGGGCCCAGCTCGGAGTCGTAGACCTTCTTGACGCCGTCGCCGAGGGAGGCCTCGATGGTGCGGATGTCGCGGACCAGCCGGGTCAGGCCCTGGGGTTCGACGGAGGCGGCCTGGTCGGAGCCCCACATGGCGCGGTCGAGGGTGATGTGGCGCTCGACGAAGACGGCGCCGAGGGCGACGGCGGCCAGCGTGGTCTGGAGGCCGGTCTCGTGGCCGGAGTAGCCGATCGGGACGTTCGGGTACTCCTTCTCCAGCGTGTTGATCACGCGGAGGTTCAGCTCCTCGGCCTTGGCCGGGTAGGTGGAGGTGGCGTGGCAGAGGAGGATGTTGTCCGAGCCCAGGACCTCCACCGCGTGGCGGATCTGCTTCGGGGTGGACATGCCGGTGGAGAGGATGACGGTGCGGCCGGTCGCGCGCAGGGCGCGCAGCAGCTCGTCGTCGGTCAGGGAGGCACTGGCCACCTTGTGGGCGGGGACGTCGAACTTCTCAAGGAAGGCGACGGCCTCGGTGTCCCACGGGGAGGCGAACCAGTCGATGCCCTTCTCCTTGCAGTACTCGTCGATCCGGCGGTACTCGTCCTCGCCGAACTCCACCCGGTGGCGGTAGTCGATGTAGGTCATCCGGCCCCAGGGGGTGTCGCGCTCGATGTCCCACTGGTCGCGCGGGGTGCAGATCTCCGGGGTGCGCTTCTGGAACTTCACGGCGTCGCAGCCGGCCTCGGCGGCCACGTCGATCAGCTTGAGGGCGTTCTCCAGCTCACCGTTGTGGTTGATGCCGATCTCACCGGTGATGTAGACGGGGCGGCCGGGGCCGGCCTCGCGCGGACCGAACGTGCGGATACGGGAGTTGCTGCTCATCAGGGGTGTCCTTACTTGGGGAGGGAATCGAGAGAGGGGCCGAGGATCCAGCTGGCGATCTCCCGGATCGCGCCGTCACCGCCGGGGACGGTGGTGACCGCGCGTGCGGCGCCGCGTACGACGTCGTGGGCGCTCGCGACCGCCACGGGCCAGCCGACGAGGGCGAAGCACGGGAGGTCGTTGACGTCGTTGCCGACGTAGAGCACGCGCTCCGGCGCGATGCCCTGCTCCTCGCACCACTGCTTCAGCGCGAGGTCCTTGCGGTCGATGCCGTGCAGCACGGGGACGCGCAGCTTGCGTGCGCGGGCGGCGACGACCGGGTTCTGTTCCGTGGACAGGATCAGCAGCTTCAGGCCGCTCCTGCGGAGGGCCGCGACGCCGAGCCCGTCGCCGCGGTGCACGGCGACGAACTCCCGTCCGTCGGAGTCGATCAGCACCCGGTCGTCGGTCTGGGTGCCGTCGAAGTCGAGCACGACCGCGTCGATGTCGTCGGCGGTGGGCAGCGCGCCGGGCCGGTCCGCGTCGAAGAGCGGGGCGAGGGCGCGGGCGCGGGCCAGGTCGTGCGGGTCGTCGATCTCCAGCACCCGGGCCGGGTCGGTGCGGACCAGCTCGGTACGGCCGAAGAAGCGGTGCTGGTGCGTGCGGAAGCCGGCCGCGTCCATCGCGTAGGCGGCGCCGGTCTCCAGCAGGTCCTGGGGGCGGTCCTGGCGGCGGGGGCGGAAGGACTTGTCATGGTTGACGCCGTGGCCGCCCGTGCCACCGGCGGCGTCCGCGGTGTCCTGGCCGTCCCGCCACACGAAGCCGTGGAAGGCGGCCACGGTGACGGCGGTGTCGGCGCCGGCCTCGGCGACGGCGGCGGCCACCCCGTCGACGTCCTCGCGGACCAGGAACGGGCTGGTGCACTGCACGAGCAGCACCACGTCGACGGCGGCGCCGTGCAGCGCCTCGTGCGTGTCCATGGCGTGCAGGACGGCGGCCTCCGAGGTGGCCGTGTCACCGGCGATGACGGCCGGCCGCAGCACGACCTCGGCGCCCGCCTCGCGGGCGGCGGCGGCGATGGCCTGGTCGTCGGTGGACACGACCACGTCGGTCACCAGCCGGGCCGCCCGGCACTCGCGCACCGCGCGCGCCACCAGCGGGACACCGCCGACGGGGGCCAGGTTCTTCGCGGGCACGCCCTTGGAGCCGCCGCGCGCGGGGATCACCGCGAGCACCCGGCGGACCGGGGCGCCCGGGCCCGCTTCCGAGTGGGACATGGGGTCTACTCCTTGGGAAGAGGTCACAGCTCGCCCATGCGCCGGATCACCGGGGCGACCCGCTGGACGCCGTGCCGGTAGGCGCCGCGCGCGGCGCGGCGCACGATCTGGCGGACGGGTCCGGGCGCCCTGTCGGCGGTGGGCGCGCCGGGCAGCGGGGCGCCGTCGGGGCCGAGGTGGTGGCGGGCGAGGATGCCGGGCAGGTAGCCGGGCGCGGTCTCGGGGGTGTAGTAGGGGTTCAGGGGCGGCAGGTGCCCGGACCGCTCCAGCAGTTCGGCGATGCGCGCGCGGGCCGCGTCGAACGCGGTGGCGTACGACCCCGCGCCGCAGGAGGTGCCGCCGGCGGCGACGCCCTGCCGGGCCACCCACTCCTCGTCCGGCACCGGCTGGTGGCCGGCGTCGAGCTGGTTCCAGGAGGCGAGGCAGCCGGAGCCGGTGAAGTGGTGGTTGCCGAGCGTCTCGCGCACCCCGAGGTCGGTGAGGATCGCCGTGGGGATCCGGCGGTGCAGGGCCTCCAGGGCGGCCGTGGAACTGACCGTGACCAGCAGGTCGGTGCGGTCCAGCACGTCGCCCATGTGGCCGTACACCAGGCGGAGATTGGCTGGCAGGTCGATGCCCTGGACCAGCTTCTGGTACGGCAGCTCCTCGATGTGGGTGGTGTGTTCGCCGGGCTTGGAGCGCAGCTTCAGCAGCACCTCCCGTTCGGGGTGCTTGCGGGCGTGCTCGATGAGCCGGCCGAGCAGGTAGGTACGGTCCCGGCGGTTGTCCGGGACGGACGGCTGAGCGGCGAACACGACGGTGCGGGGCTCGTGTCCGCCGGTGTAGGGGTCACCGCCGAGGAAGGGCAGCGCCACCTCCGTGACGGCCGCGGCGTCGGCACCCACACCCTCGTACACGGCCCGGAACCGGTCCGCGTCGTGGCGGGAGTTGGCGAGGACGAGGTCCGCGCCGTGCCGCAGCAGCAGTCCGTCGGTCAGCTTCTCGTAGACGACGCCGACGTAACCGGTGACGACGACGGGCCGCCTCCCGGCCCCCCAGGCGTTCCTGAGTCCGTGCAGCACGGCCTGCACGCCGCCGCCGACCAGGGCGAGGACGAGGACGTCGTACCGCTCGTCGGGGTCCTCGGTCATCGCCCGCAGGAACTCGACGGCGGTGACCTCACGGAGGGAGTCCGCCCGGACGCCGATCTCGTTCAGCTGGCGGGCGGTGGGGGTGGCGCGCCCTCGCAGGAGGTAGCCGTCGAGCCGGACCTCGGCAGCCGGTGGAGTGAGCCGGCGCGCGGTGAGCGCGCCCCACTTCCACCGGGTGTCGGAGTCCGCGAGGACGGCGACCCGGAGAGACTTCGTTGCACTTGCTGGCACACCGAGGACGCTAGAAAGCCATTCCGCCGTTCCGCCCAACCCGGGCACAACAAACGGTTAACAGCACATCGCCGAATGGGGAATCGGGCCGTGATCCGGTGTCGAAAAAGCCTGGTTCACAGCTTCGCCATGTGTCGTTCACCGGGTATCAAGCAGACGGTCAAGACGAATGACGGGCCGCGCCCTAACGTCCCTGACGTGGTCAAGCTCTCCGTCATCGTGCCGTTCTACAACGTGCAGCAATACGCGCCCGACACGCTCAGGAGCCTGCGGGCGAACGCGCGTGAGGACTTCGAATTCATTCTCGTCGACGACTGTTCCCGCGACGGGACACCAGAGATCCTCGCGCACGCCGAGCGCGAGCTGCCGGGCGCGGTCCTGGTCCGGCACGAGCGGAACGGAGGGCTGGCGACCGCGCGCAACACCGGTATCGACCGGGCGCGCGGCGAGTACCTGACTTTTCTGGACGGCGACGACTGGCTCGCCGCCGGTTACCTCCCGCGGCTGGTCACGGCCATCGAGGAACTGGGCTGCGACTTCCTGCGCACCGACCATGTGCAGTGCACCGCCCGGTCGCGCAGCGTGCACCGGGTGCCGGTGGGCCGCCGGAACACGGTGCTGGACCCGCGGGAGGCGATCCTGCCCGCCGACCGCTCCACCTCCGTGGACTACGCCTACGCCTGGGCGGGCGTCTACCACCGGCGGCTCCTGGACAAGGGGCTGCTGCACTTCACCGACGGGTTGCGCACGGCCGAGGACCGGCCGTGGATCTGGAAGCTGCACCGGGAGGCGGAGTCCTTCGCCGCGGTGAGCATGCTCGGCGTGTTCTACCGGCGCGGGGTGGCCTCGTCGCTCACCCAGATCGGTGATGTCCGGCAGCTCGACTTCATCCGCGCGTTCGACCAGGTAGTCGCGGAGACCGCAGCCGACCGGGAGGCCGGCGCGCTGCTGCCGAAGGCCGTCCGCACCTACTGCGCGATCATCTCCCATCACCTGGGATCCATCGAAAGGTTCGAGCCGGCGGTGGCCAAGCAACTGAAGTCCCTGAGCGCCGCCGCCCTGCGGCGCATGCCGCAGGACGTGCTGGACGAGGCACTGGACTCCATGGACCTCCAGCGCGCCACCCGGCTGCGCCGGCTGCGCCGCCGTCCCGCCCCCGTGGGAGCCGCCGCGTGACCACCCAGATCTTCCAGGCGTCGACGCTGTACGGCACGGCCACGCTCGCCGCCGCCCTGGACTCCGGCTGCTTCCGCCCGGCCGACCGGCGCATCCTCCTGGTCTGCAACAACGCGGCCACACCCGAGACCTCGCCCGCCCTGGACGAGATGCCGGGCTTCGAGCGGCTGCGCGACAGGTTCGACGAGGTGGTGTCGTACAACGCGGCGATCTTCCCGTTCCACCCGGGCGGCTGGACTCCCCGCGGCGACGACCTGCCGCTGTGGGAGCGGTATCTGCGCCACGAGTGGCGGCTCGGCACCGACGACGTCGAGCTGGCGGTCGAGTCGATCCAGGTCAGTCCGTCGCTGGCGCTCGCCCAGATCTTCACCGGCGCCCCGGTCACCGTCTACGCCGACGGCCTGATGAGCTACGGCCCCACCCGCAACAAGATCGACCCGCTGGTCGGCACCCGCGTGGACCGCGTCCTGCACCTGGACCTGGTGCCGGGCCTGGAGCCGCTGCTGCTCACCGAGTTCGGCGTACCCGGCGAGATCGTGCCGTCGCCGGCCTTCACCAAGGTCCTCGCCACCCTGGCCTCCTCCGGTGCGGAGCTGCCGGAGACCGAGGAGCCCGCGCTGCTGCTCGGCCAGTACCTGTCCGCGCTGGACATCCTCACGCCCGAGCAGGAGGAGGACCTGCACGTGCGGATGCTGAGGGGGGTGGCCGGGCTGGGGCACACGCGGGTGGTGTTCAAGCCGCACCCGTCCGCTCCGGCCCGCTTCGTCCGCTCCCTGGAGACGGAGGCGGAGCGGCTGGAGGTCGAGCTGACCGTCCTGGACACGCCGGTCCTCGCGGAGGTGCTGTACCAGCGGATGCGTCCCGCGCTGGTCGTCGGCTGCTTCTCCACCGCCCTGCTCACGGCCTCCGCGCTGTACGGCCTGCCGGTCGCCCGGGTGGGCACCGAACTGCTGCTGGAGCGGCTGACACCGTACGAGAACAGCAACCGCGTCCCGGTCACCGTCGTCGACGCGCTGCTGCCCGAGCTGACCGACCGGGCGGCCGTCGCCGGGCAGCGCCCGGGCATGGACGTGGAGACGCTCGGCGCGCTGGTGCGTGCGGTGGGCTTCGCCATGCAGCCGAAGATTCTGCCGGGGCTGCGCGCGGAGACCGAGAGCTGGCTCGGGCGGAACCTGAACGAGCGGATACTGCGCTACTTCAAGCGCAAACGGCTGACGGCGCTGGCGCTGCCCGGCGGGGTGCCCGCCCAGCTGGCGTTCATCCCGCGCAATGCGACGGTCCGCCGGGTGGCGCGCAAGGCGCGCAGTCTGCGCCGGTCCGTACGACGCTGAATTCTCCCTGCCCGGCACGGCCGGGCAGGGAGAGAAGACAAGAAGTAGAAACGAAGAACGGGTTAACGGACAGGGGTGACCGGGCGAACAATGCCCGGCAGACGGAAATACCGCTCGACGCGCCACGGAAATTCACATGAATATCCGAGCCGGGCAACGTTTGTTCGGGAAAATGTCGAGCATCATGCCTCCTTCGCCCACCACGCTCACCGACGCCCCGCCGGTGCCCGGGACGGCCGCCGCCGCGTCCGTCCCCGGCCGCCGCCAGGACCGGGGCCGCCTGCTCGCCCTGGACGGCCTGCGGCTCGTGGCCGCCCTGATGGTCTGCCTCTACCACTACGCCGGACGCGGCGGCGCGGTCTCGGCGTCCTGGCACCAGAGCCCGGCCCACGTCTTCCCGACCCTGTCCCAGGCGGCGGCCTACGGCTGTCTGGGTGTGCAGTTCTTCTTCGTCATCAGCGGTTTCGTCATCTGCATGAGCAGCTGGGGCCGCACCCTCGGCGACTTCTTCCGCTCCCGCGTCTCCCGCCTGTACCCCGCCTACTGGGTCGCCCTGGTACTGGTCACCGCGGCGGCCGTCGCCCTGCCCGTCGTCGTCCATCCCGTGCGGACGGACGAGTTCCTCGTCAACCTGACGATGCTGCAACAACCGATGGGCGTCACCCGCGTCCTCGGCGTGTGCTGGACGCTCTGGGCCGAGGTCCGGTTCTACGCGCTGTTCGCCCTGTTCGTCGTCGCACGCGGTGTCACCTACCGCCGGGTCGTGGTGTTCTGCTGCGTCTGGACGCTGGCGGCGGCGGTCAGCCGCACCTCCGGCAACGCGCTCACGGACCAGCTGCTCATCCCGGAGTACGCCCCCTTCTTCATCGGCGGCCTGGCCCTGTACCTGATCCACCGCTTCGGCAGCGACCTGCTGCTGTGGGGCATCGTCGCGGTGTCCTGGCTGCTCGGGCAGAGCACCGCCACGAGCGCCCTGTGGCACGCCGGCGCGCACGGCGACTTCCACCGGGACCCGCACGTCATCCTGGGAATCGTCACCGTCGCCTTCGGGGCGGTGGCCGCCGTGGCACTGGGCTGGACGCGGTGGGCCTCCTGGCCCTGGCTGGTCACGGCGGGCGCGCTGACGTACCCCTTCTACCTGGTGCACGAGCACCTGGGCTGGTTCGTCATCCGGGTGCTGCACCGGGGGCTCGGCCTGCCGCCGTGGCCGGCGCTCGCCCTGACCGTGCTGGGCATGCTGCTGCTGGCGTGGCTGATCCACCGGTGGGTGGAGAAACCTTTCGGTCCACGGCTGAGGAGGGCGCTGAAGAAGGCCGGCGCACCGGCGTTCCCCCGGGAACCCAGCGCCCCGGCGGACAGCAGGCCCCGCGGCTGACGCGGCGCCGGGCGCCCAGGCCCCGCGGCTCCGGTGCGGTGATCACGCCCCGGCCAGGGACAGCTTCACGGCGAATCCGAGGAACAGGGCGCCCGCCGCCGAGGTGGCCGTCGCCGACAGCCGTCTGCGGCGCCGGAAGGCGGCGGCGAGGCGGGTGCCGCCCATGATCAGCGCGCTGAGGTAGAGGAAGCTGGCCAGCTGGGCGAAGGCGCCGAGGACGACGAACGACAGGGCGGGATGCGCGTAGCCGGGGTCCACGAACTGCACGAAGAAGGCGACGAAGAAGAGGATCGCCTTGGGGTTGAACAGACTGACGACGAGGGCGCGCCGGAAGGGCCGCTCGTCCGCGGGCTTCGCGGGCGCGGCGTCCGCCACGGTGGGCTCCCGCCGGGTCCGCCACATCTGCCACGCGGCCCGCAGCATCCCGACCGCCAGCCAGGTCAGATATCCGGCACCGGCGTACTTCACGATCCCGAACAGCAGGGCGTTCGCCCGGAGCAGCGAGGCGACGCCGGCGGCGGACAGCGTCATCAGCACGGTGTCGCCGCACCACACCCCGGCGGCGGCCGTGTAACCCGCCCGCACCCCGCGGCGGGCGGCGACGGAGAGGACGTAGAGGGAGTTGGGACCGGGCAGCAGAACGATGAGGACGAGGCCCGCCAGGTAGGTGGGAAGGTCGACGACTCCGAACATGGCAGGAGTGTCGCACGGGGGTACGACACTCGGTCCGGGTGCGGGTGCCGCGCTCGGGGAACCGTCCGGCTCAGAAGGTGTCGGGGGGTGTGTGGGTGCCCCAGACCTGCCGGAGTGCCCCGCACACCTCACCGACCGTCGCCCGCCCCCGCAGCGCCTCCTTCATCGGGTACAGCACGTTGTCCTCCCCCTCGGCCGCCTTCCTCAGCGCGTCCAGCGCCGAGTCCACCGCCCCCTGGTCCCGCCCGGCCCGCAGTACGGCGAGCCGCTCGGCCTGCCGTGCCTCGATCGCCGGGTCGACCCGCAGGGGCTCGTACGGCTCCTCCTCGTCCAGCCGGAAGCGGTTGACGCCGACGACCACCCGCTCGCCGGAGTCGGTCTCCCGGGCGATGCGGTACGCGTTGCGTTCGATCTCGGCCTTCTGGAAACCCCGTTCGATCGCCGCTTCCGCGCCGCCCAGGTCCTCGACCTTCCGCATCAGGTCCAGGGCGGCCGCCTCGACGTCGTCCGTCATCCGCTCGACCGCGTAGGACCCGGCGAAGGGGTCGACCGTCGCCGGTACGTCCGTCTCGTAAGCGAGCACCTGCTGCGTCCGCAGTGCCAGCCGGGCGCTCCTGTCCGTGGGCAGGGCGAGCGCCTCGTCGTGGGAGTTGGTGTGGAGGGACTGGGTGCCGCCGAGGACCGCGGCCAGGGCCTGGACGGTGACGCGGGCCAGGTTCACCTCCGGCTGCTGGGCCGTCAGCTGGACCCCGGCCGTCTGGGTGTGGAAGCGCAGCATCAGTGACCTGGGGTTCCGCGCGCCGAAGTCCTCCCTCATCACCCGGGCCCAGATCCGCCGCGCCGCGCGGAACTTGGCGACCTCCTCCAGCAGGGTCGTGCGGGCCACGAAGAAGAAGGACAGGCGGGGCGCGAAGTCGTCGACGTCCATGCCCGCCGCCACCGCCGTACGGACGTACGCGATGCCGTCGGCGAGGGTGAACGCGATCTCCTGGACGGGGCTCGCGCCCGCCTCGGCCATGTGGTAGCCGGAGATCGAGATCATGTTCCACTTCGGGATCTCGGCGGTGCAGTACCGGAAGATGTCCGCCGTCAGCCGCAGCGAGGGCCGGGGCGGGAAGATGTACGTGCCCCGCGCGATGTACTCCTTCAGCACGTCGTTCTGCACGGTGCCGGTCAACCGGTCCGCCGGGACTCCCTGTTCCTCGGCCGCCAGCTGGTACAGGAGCAGGAGCAGCGCGGCGGGCGCGTTGATCGTCATGGAGGTCGAGACCCGGTCCAGCGGGATGCCGTCGAACAGCATCCGCATGTCCTCCACCGAGTCGATCGCGACGCCGACCCTGCCGACCTCACCGTGCGCGAGGGGCGCGTCGGAGTCGTGGCCCATCTGGGTGGGCAGGTCGAAGGCGACGGAGAGGCCGGTGGTGCCGTGGTCGATCAGCCGGCGGTAGCGGGCGTTGGACTCCGCGGCCGTGCCGAAGCCCGCGTACTGGCGCATGGTCCAGGGGCGGCCGGTGTACATCGTCGGGTACACCCCGCGGGTGAAGGGGTACGCGCCCGGGTCACCCAGTTTCTCGCCCGGGTCCCAGCCGGTCAGCTCGGCCGGCCCGTAGACCGGCTCGATGGGCAGGCCCGACTCAGAATCACGCGCCATGGATGCCTCCGCAGTACGACCGCTACTCCTCACCATGCACCGTGGTCCGGCGCCGGTCACGCGGGGCGCGTCGCGGGGTGGAGGGAGGGGAGGAGGCTGCGGGGCGCGGGCGGGACCGGGGGAACGTGTCCCGCCCGCGCCAGGTGCACGAGCCGTGGGTACGGGGGGAACCCCGGCTCAGTGCGACGGCCGATGACCAGTCGGCTCACTCAGTACTGCGTAAGCCGCTCCAAAAACGTCACACCTCGCGCCGAAAAATTTTCGGCGCCTGCGAAATCGCAGGTCAGGTGGGGTTGCGTCGGTCAGAGCGCGGTGTATGTCGGAGTCGGCGACGGGGCCGCGGGGGCGTTGCCCGGCTCGCCGGGGTGCGCCGGGGCGTGACCGGAGGGGACGGGGACGGCGCCGCGGTGCCGGCCGCCCTTGCCGCCGCTCGCACCGCCGGCACCCTTGCCGCCGCTCGCACCGCCGGCGCCTTTGCCGTGCCCCTTGCCGCCGCCGTGGTCCTTGCCACCGCCGCCGCCCTTGCCGTGGCCCTGGTCCCCGTCTTTGTCCTTGTCCCCGCCTTTGTCCCCGCCTTTGTCCCCGCCGCTGCCGTTGCCGTTGCCGTTTCCGTTGCCCTGGCCCTGGCCGCCGGTCGTGGTCCCGCCGCCCGTGCCGCCGGAGGCGGAGCCGGCACCGCCCAGCACGACCTTGCAGTACTTGGTCACCCGGGCGGAGCCGCCCGCCAGGTTCACCAGCACGCGCTTGCGGCCGGCGTCCAGTTCCCGGCCGTCCCGCAGGGCCCGGCAGGCCGCGGCGGCGCCGTCCCAGCCGGTACCGGACGTCGCTGAGGGCGCTGCGGAGCCCGGGGCGGCGCTCGGGCCGGTACCGCCGGCCGGACCGGACGACCCGCCGGAGGCGTCGGCGCGGCGGTCTCCCGGACTGCCGCCCGGTGTACCCGTGCCCGGACTCGTGCCCGGGCCCGTCGCGTAGTCCGGGGTGGTCTGCGGGGCCGCCGGGGCGAGCGACTCCTCGGAGGTCTCGTCGGCGGAGACGGACGCGGCGGGACCGGGCTTCCCGTCACCGAACGGCGTGGGCAGCACTCCGCTCCCGGCGGCCACGGCCACTCCGCCGAGCGTGCCCGCGGCCACGGCCGCGGCGACCGCCAGGCGCACCGGGCGGGCCCAGCGGGGGCGCCGGGACGGAATTCCGGTACGGCTCCCCGGGCCGATGCGGACCAGGCCCGCGTCGGCGCAGGGCACGGACGCGCGGGCGCCGCCCGACGTAGGCGCGGCGGCGGTCCGGTCGGCGGCGGCGGCTTCGCGCGCCTTGCGGAACGCGGCCAGGGCGGCTTGTTCACCGGGCAGCTCACCGATGCCGGGGGCCGCCTCGGCGGACAGCCCGGACAGCGCGCCGAGTGCCTGGGAGAGACGTTCTGCCTGGTCACGGGCGCAGGCGTCGACGGCTTCCGGGGACTCACCGCGCAGTAGGCGTTCCGCCGTCGCACGGTTCAGCCACCTGTACTGCTCGTCGGCCATCACATGTCCTTCTGCGTCCGCGCACGCGTATGCGTCACAGTTGCGGACGTCACCGCGCCACGGTGTGGTTCTCGCTGGGGCGGAAGTGCGTCGAGCCCGCCCGCCGATTCCGGATCCGCGCCGATCAGCTCCGCGAGGCGCTTCAGACCGCGGTGCGCCGCGGTGCGGACGGCACCAGCGCGCTTGCCGAGCGTCTCCGCGGCGGTCTTGGCGTCCAGGCCCACGACCACGCGCAGGACGACCGCCTCGGCCTGGTCCTGCGGGAGGCGGGCGATCAGGGAGAGGGTGCTGTCGGTGGACAGGGCCTCGATGGCCTCACCGGCCGTGTCGGACTCGGCGGCCCGGCCGGTCAGCTCCGTCTCGTCACCGCCGATGGCGGGGCGGCGGCCCCGCATGCGTATGTGGTCCAGCGCACGGTTGCGGGCGATCCGGGCGGCCCAGCCGCGGAACCGGTCGGCGTCACCCTCGAACCGGTCCAGGTCGCGGGCGATCTGGAGCCAGGCCTCGGAGGCCACGTCCTCGGCATCCGGATCACCGACCAGCGTGCGTACGTATCCCAGCAGCCGGGGCTGCACCGCGCGGTACACCGCGCGGAACGCGGTCTCGTCCCCGGTCTGCGCCGCACGCACCGCGGCGGTCAGCTCCGCGTCGTCCCCCAGCACCGCACTCCCTTTACGCCTGGCTTCGGTCGGCGCGAATGGCACGTTACGGCGTGAAACCGTCTCTCGTCCATGTCTGTGAAAGATGCAACTAACTCGTGACCGGGCCCGGGTGTGCGCAGGGTGAGGTCCGGCCGGGGCGGACTGTGCCCGAGGTGTGGCGGGGTGTGACAGAAACCGTGTGCACGGCGCTGAAGAAAGTACGGGCCGTGCGCGGCCCGTCCGCGCGACGGCCGGGGCCTCTCCTGTGGGGGGTGGCGGCCCCGGCCGTTGCCTTCGGCCTTCGCGGGGCCGGCCGTGCCTACCGCCTGCCGCCCGCCGAGCCGGCCGGCTTCCCCCGGCCGCCGTTCCCGCCCTCGTCCCGGCTCCGGTTCTGTCTCTGGCCCGCATCCTGGCCCTGGCCCTGGTTCCGGTCCTTGCCGGTGGCGCCCGTACCGCCCGCCTTCCCGGGCGTCCCCTCCTGCGCGCGTGCCGTCCGGGCGGCGCAGTAGGCCGCGACCTTCCCCGGGCCGCCCGCGGCCGTGACCAGCCGCTGCCAGGCCGTCGCCGCCAGGGCGCCGCCGCGCTTCCCGGCCTGTGCGTAGACACGGCAGTGGGCCAGGGTGTCCCGGGCGGTGGCCGGGTGCCCGGGTGGCGTGGCGGGGTCGCCGGATCCGGTGTCCGCCCGCCCGGCTGCCGACCCGTCGGCCGACACGCCCGACGCGGCCGGGGTGCGCGGGGCGGCCGGTGACGGGTGCGCGGGGCGCGGGGCGTCCCGGCCGGCGTGCGTGCCGGACGCGCCGGAGCCGATCGCCGCGACGGCGACCCCGCCCAGCGTCAGGCTCGCCAGCGCCAGCGAGAGCGTGGTCCGCAGCGAGCGGCGGGTACGGTGCGGCCGGCCCGGCCGCCAGTCGTCCCGCGCCCGGGTCCGCGCGCCGTGCGCGCCCGCCGCACGGGCGGCCCGGAAGGCGGCGACGGCGCTGCGCTCGGCCTCGGGGTCGACGGCGTCCGGGCGCAGCGCGGCGGCGAACCAGGTCTCGAACCCGGGGTCCGGCCGGGGCGCGTCGGTCCGCTCGGGCGCGGAGACGGTGGCGCCGGCGCGAGGGTGCGCGGACCCGCGGCCGGGCAGCCACTCGCCGCTGTGCCGTTCACCCATGCCCGTTCCCGTTCCTGTTCCCGTCGCCGTTCCCGCGCTCGTCCGGCCCGCCCGCAGACCCGCACAGCGGCCCGCACACGCCGTACGCCTGTTCATACGTCCCGCGTGCCGAGGCGTTCATCCCGACTCCCCCAGCGCCGGGGCATCGCCATCCGTCACACCGCCGCCCGTGTCGTCCGCCGGGTGGGCCGGGCCGAGCCGGCGGGCCAGGCGGCGCAGGCCCCGGTAGGCGGCCGTGCGGACCGCGCCGGGCCGCTTGCCCAGGACGCGGGCGGCGGCCGGTCCGTCGAGGCCGACGACCACCCGCAGCAGCACCGCCTCGGCCTGGTCCCGGGGCAGCGCCCGGACCAGGTCCAGCGCGCGTGCGGTGGACAGCGACTCCAGGGCCTGGTCGTGGGTGCTGTGCGGGCCGGGCAGCTCCGGGGCGTCCGCTCCGAGCTGCGCCGCCCGGGGCCGTACCCGCTGCCGGCGCAGATGGTCCAGGGCCCGGTGCCGGGCGATCGTCGCGGTCCAGCCGCGGAAGCCGGCGCCGTCGCCGCGGAACCGGCCGAGGTCCCGGGCGATCTCCAGCCAGGCGTCGGACGCGACATCCTCCGCGTCCTCGCCGACCAGGCCGCGCAGATAGCCCAGCAGGCCGGGCTGCACGATCCGGTAGGCCACCGCGAAAGCGCTCTCGTCACCGTCCTGGGCCCGCGCCACGGCCGCGCCCAGCTCCCCGTCCCGCGGCTGCGGGCGGCGGGGTTCCCCTCCCTGGCCCAAGACCGTCCTCGTTCGTGCCGAGTTCCTGGCCACTGCGTGGCGCCTGCCTCACGGTCCGACACGTCCGGCCGTGTCACCGCCCTCCACGATCATCAGCGTCGGTCCGGACGGAAGTGTCACAGCGGGGCGGGGCCGGTCAGCCGCGGGCGGTCGCGTCGCGGCACAGCAGCCGGAGCGAGCCGTGGCCGTCGAAGCAGCGGCGGGCCTCGTCGACGGGGTCCCACAGCCGGCCGTCGGGAGTGCGCAGCCAGTGGTCGCCGCCGCTCGCCCACCACTCGGCGCCGGTCTGGCGGACGATCACCTCACCGGCGTAGGCGCCGAGGCCGCGCAGCACGCTCTCGACGGCCGCGTACGGCGGCTCCTCCCGGCGTATCTCCTCGATCATCCGGTCGACGCGCCACAGGCTCTGCGCCGAGTAGTCGAGCCGGACACGGGCGCCCTCGCGCATCGTGGCCACCGCGTCCGCCGCCCACCGCACGGGCTTCGCCGCGGCCTGCGGCCTGGTCTCCTGTCGCGTCGTCGCGTACGGGTCCGTCGCCCGCTTCGTCACCTGGCCTGTCACGTGGTCTGTCGTATGGGCTGTCACATAGGGAAGAGCGAGCCGGGCGGGATTTCCGTCACCCGGTCCGGCGGTGTCCCGCCGACGGTCACGGAACCGCCCCAGGTCCACCGCGGTACGGGCACGAAACCCTCTCAGGACCCCGGTCCGGTGGCGCCCCGCGCCCGGCGGGAGACCACCGCGCGCAGCACGCGCCGGCCCTCGACGGACACCTCCAGCGCCCCGCGCAGCCCGTTCACGCCGTGCCCGGCGAGGAGTTCCAGCACCGCCGTCTGGCGGCGCAGCTCGGCGGCCACGAGCGGGGACAGGTCCGCCGTGTCCCCCGCAGGCGCGGCGCCCGGGTCCGTGGCGGCGTCCGCGGCGGGGTCGAGCAGCCGGTGGATGCGCAGCGAGGCGGCCGAGCAGGCGTCGGCCCAGGGGCGTACGGCGTCGGCGGTCCACTCGGCGGGGGCTGCGTCCAGCATGCGGCGGGCAAGCCGCGCGGCCTCGTCCCCGGCGGCCCGGGGGGACCCGGACCCGGCGTCCCCGGCGGACCCGGACGCGGCGGACCGGGCGGACCGGGCGGACCCGACGTCCACGGCGGAGCCGAGCGCCGCGCGGGCCTTCTCCAGGCTCCCGCCCCAGTCGGAGCCGTCGGCGAGGCTCGCCCAGAGCGGGCGCAGCAGTTCGTCGTCGCCGCCGAGCAGCGGCAGACACCGATCCATACAAGCCAATCCGCTGGCGGCCAGTCCGCGTGCGTCGGCCTGAGCGATCAGTTCCACCAGGCTCATGAATGTCTCCCTCGCCAGGGCGCCGACCGGTACGGAGCCCGCACTTCCCCTTACTGCGTGCGACGGCGCGGGAGTGTCACATCAGTAGATTTTCAGCCAAAGGCGAGCCGTGCCGGGCGGCGGCGCCGGCGGGGGCCGGCGATGGCCCCCAGCCCTCAGCCCAGCCGGTCGGCCAGCTTCCGGAAGTCGGTCCAGGACAGCGCGGGCGTGCCCGGGTCCCACAGCTTCTGCACGGTGGCCCGCAGCGGCATCCGGATCCCCGCGGCGACCTGGGCCTCCGTCTGCGCGCCGGCGATGTCGCACCACACCGCGAACGAGCCGCCGAGGATCTGCGCGTCGTAGCGGGCCGGTACGGCGGTCGTGCCGCGCAGCACCCGCGGGTTCCACTGCTCGTAGATCCGCTGTCCCGTCGGGTAGACGAAGGTCTGCGGCTGGCCGAGGACGTAGTAGAGGAACTCGTCGTTGTAGTTGAGGACCTTCCGCCCCGCGTCCAGGTACTCCGCCGGCTGCCGGGCGCCGATCTCCTTGCCGGTCCAGTAGGCGACCTGGAGGCCCTGCTCGGGCTGGACGGAGGTGTTCCGGAAGAAGCCGTCGTTCCAGGCGCGGACGGTCTTGCCGTGGGCGCGGACGGTGGCGTAGCGGTCGTTCAGCCAGTCGGTGGCGAGGTCGGCGACGGTGCCGCCGGAGCCGTGGGCCTGCCGGGCGGCGGCGGCCAGCTGCGGGTACGAGGTCTGCGGGTCCTTCACCGTGAGCGCCTGGTACTCGTCACCGCCCAGATGCCACCGGCCGCCGGGGAACAGCACCGCGTACTCGTTCAGCAGGTCGTCGACGATCCGCGCGGAGGCGTCCTTGGAGATGTCGACGGCGCCCTTGGTGGGGACCCCGCTCGCGTTGCGCAGCTGGAGGTCCGGGTGGGCGGCGATGACCGCCCCGAGGTGCCCCGGCGAGTCGATCTCCGGCACGACGGTGATGTGCCGGGCGGCCGCGAGGTCCACGATCCGTCTGACCTGCGCCTTGGTCAGGTGGTCCGGGGAGACGATCTCCGGGTGGGTGCGGGACTCGATCCGGAAGGCCTGGTCGTCGGAGAAGTGCAGTCCCAGCTCGTTGAACTTCAGGTCCCCCAGCTCGCGTATCCGGTCCTCGATCCAGGTCTCGGAGAACGGTTTGCGCGCGATGTCGAGCATGAACCCGCGGTCCGGCTTGGCCGGCCGGTCCCGGACGACGCCCTCCGGCGCCGTACCGCCGCCGTGGACCTCCTGCTTCAGGGTGCGGGTGCCGTAGAAGACCCCGGCCTCGCCGGGCCCGCTGATGTCGACCCGCCCGCCGCGGACGGTGAGGGCGTAGGACTCCTGGTTCCCGCCCCCGCCGCCGAGCGTGAGCCGGACGTCCCCGGCCCGTACGTCGCCCGCGTTCTTCCGGCCCGCGTAGGCCAGCCCCAGTTCCCCGGCTATGAGCCGGCCCTCGTCGGCCAGCGCGGGATCGCTCACCACGACCCGCTCCCCGTGCCGCGGCTGCCAGCCGGGGCCGCGCGCCGGGGTGTGGGAGCGCACCGCGGGTATCGTGCGCGGCGCCTGTGACAGCGGGTAGGACCGGCTGGGCGTCGGACTCGCCGACGGGGTGGCCGTGCCGCCGGGGCCGGTGGGGTCCGCGCCGGACACCCGCCCGGCCGTCGGCCGTGGCGCGCTCCCGTCCGGTTTCCCGCCGCCGCCGTCGGAGGCCCACACGCCGACACCCGTGCCGAGCGCGACCGTCCCGACGAACGCGGCGGCCACCACCGCGCGTCTCGGTACCACCTGCCGCGCCGATCCCCGGCGCCTGTGCTGGGTCACCCTGCCACCGTACGGCTCTCTCCGGCGCACCGGTCATCGAGGTGTTCGGAAACTCTTCCGTTCGAGTGAAATTCACGCATCGCAGGGACACACCGTCACCGATCTCGATAACCTGACCACAACTTTCACAAACTCCCCTGCCACACCACCTGTGACGCGAGGACCCACGCTGCCCGCCCACCGCCTGCCGTATCTCCCCAGGCCCCTCGACGCCTTCAACGCGGCCGCCGCCGACGAGGTCCACGCCCTCCTCCTGCGCTGCCTGCGCAGCCCGCGCTGGTCGCGCCGGCTCGCGGACCACCGCCCGTACCCCGACCTGGACGCCCTGCTGGCGGCGGCGGACGAGGCGGCGTACGACCTGTCGCCGGGCGATCTGGCGGAGGCGCTGGCGGGCGAGTCCCTCCCCGAGCTGCCCGAGGACACGTACTCGGCGGCCCACATGGCGCTGAGCGCGGCACAGGCGGCCTACGAGGCTCGATTCGGACACGGGTTCGTGATCTATCTCGGTGACGCACCCCCGGACGAGGCGCTCGACCGCATCCTCGAAGCGATCCGGTCACGATTGACCAACGATCCGGAGGAGGAGCGGGTCATCGCGGCGGAGGAGCTGCGACGCCTCGCCCGGGGGCGTCTGGGCCAGTTCCTCGGGACCGCTGCAAGCTGTGCGGCCAGCGCAAACGCCCCCTTATCCGGCAAATGACCACATCACTCGCGCCGGTGGCGCCCCGCTAGCCCAACCGCGTGCCGGTTCGATCACACAACCGGGCCCCCCGTCAGCCACGGCGCGACGCCTCGCTACGATGCTGGGGGCCGGTGGACCGTACCCGGCCGGGCCCGACCGACAGTGAAGCCGGCGCGGCCCTAATCCCCGCTCCCGGAGGGTTCTTCCGTGCCGGCTGGAACGCTGTACCGCGGCCGGGAAGGAATGTGGTCCTGGGTGGCTCACCGAGTCACCGGCGTCCTCATTTTCTTCTTCCTGTTCGTTCATGTGCTGGACACCGCTCTCGTGCGTGTCTCCCCCGAGGACTACGACAAGGTCGTAGCCACGTACAAGACGCCGGTCGTCGCGCTGCTGGAGTACGGCCTCGTCGCCGCCATCCTCTTCCACGCGCTCAACGGCCTGCGTGTCATCGCCGTCGACTTCTGGTCGAAGGGCACGCGCTACCAGAAGCAGATGTTCTGGGCCGTGATGGTCGTCTGGTTGGTCCTGATGGCCGGGGCGCTGTACCCGGTCCTCGGCCACGCCGCCCGTGTCCTCTTTGGGAGCTGACGCCGCCGATGTCGAACAACTCAGTCACGACTGAAACCGCCGCGTCCGGAGTCGGCCCGGTCGAGGGTGCCCCCGTCTACACCGTCGACAACCCGGCCCCGCTGATCGAGGCGCCGCGCAAGCGGACCAAGAAGTCCCCGAAGTCGACCCGGGGCAACTTCGAGCTGGCGGCGTGGGTCTTCATGCGCCTGTCCGGCATCGTGCTGGTCGTCCTCGTCCTCGGCCACCTGCTGATCCAGCTCGTGCTGGACGGCGGTGTCTCCAAGATCGGCTTCGCCTTCGTGGCCGGCCGCTGGGCGTCCCCGTTCTGGCAGGTCTGGGATCTGCTGATGCTGTGGCTGGCGATGCTGCACGGCGCCAACGGTCTGCGCACGGTCATCAACGACTACGCCGAGCGGCCGAACAGCCGCCTGTGGCTCAAGGGCCTGCTCTACACCGCCACGGTGTTCACCATCCTGCTGGGCACGCTGGTGATCTTCACCTTCGACCCGAACATCCGCTAGGCACGGGGCTGCGAGAGATATGAAGATCCACAAGTACGACACCGTCATCGTCGGCGCCGGCGGCGCGGGCATGCGCGCCGCCATCGAGGCGACGAAGCGCAGCCGCACCGCGGTCCTGACCAAGCTCTACCCCACCCGCTCCCACACGGGCGCCGCGCAGGGCGGCATGGCCGCCGCGCTGGCCAACGTGGAGGAGGACAACTGGGAGTGGCACACCTTCGACACGGTCAAGGGCGGTGACTACCTGGTCGACCAGGACGCCGCCGAGATCCTGGCGAAGGAGGCCATCGACGCCGTCCTCGACCTGGAGAAGATGGGCCTGCCGTTCAACCGGACCCCGGACGGCACCATCGACCAGCGCCGCTTTGGCGGTCACAGCCGCAACCACGGCGAGGCCCCGGTCCGCCGGTCCTGCTACGCCGCGGACCGCACCGGCCACATGATCCTCCAGACGCTGTACCAGAACTGCGTCAAGGAGGGCGTGGAGTTCTTCAACGAGTTCTACGTCCTCGACCAGCTGATGACCGAGGTCGACGGCGTGAAGCGGTCGGCCGGTGTGGTGGCGTACGAGCTGGCCACCGGGGAGATCCACATCTTCCAGGCCAAGGCCGTCATCTACGCCTCCGGCGGCACCGGCAAGTTCTTCAAGGTGACGTCGAACGCCCACACGCTGACCGGTGACGGTCAGGCGGCGGTCTACCGGCGCGGGCTCCCGCTGGAGGACATGGAGTTCTTCCAGTTCCACCCGACCGGCATCTGGCGCATGGGCATCCTGCTGACGGAGGGCGCCCGCGGTGAGGGCGGCATCCTGCGCAACAAGGACGGCGAGCGCTTCATGGAGAAGTACGCGCCGGTCATGAAGGACCTCGCCTCCCGTGACGTCGTCTCGCGCTCCATCTACACGGAGATCCGCGAGGGCCGCGGCTGCGGTCCCGAGGGCGACCACGTCTACCTGGACCTCACCCACCTGCCGCCGGAGCAGCTGGACGCCAAGCTCCCGGACATCACGGAGTTCGCGCGGACGTACCTCGGCATCGAGCCCTACACGGACCCGATCCCGATCCAGCCGACCGCGCACTACGCGATGGGCGGCATCCCGACGAACGTCGAGGGTGAGGTCCTGGCGGACAACACCACCGTCGTCCCGGGTCTGTACGCGGCCGGCGAGGTCGCCTGCGTCTCCGTGCACGGCGCCAACCGCCTGGGCACCAACTCGCTGCTGGACATCAACGTCTTCGGCCGCCGCGCGGGCATCGCCGCCGCCGAGTACTCCGCGAAGGCCGACTACGCCGAGCTTCCGGAGGCCCCGGAGTCCTTCGTCGTCGAGCAGATCGAGCGGCTGCGCAACTCCACGGGCAGCGAGCGGGTGGCCACGCTGCGCCGCGAGCTCCAGGAGACCATGGACGCCAACGTCATGGTCTTCCGCACCGAGCAGACGATCAAGACGGCCGTCGAGAAGATCGCCGAGCTGCGGGAGCGCTACCGCAACGTGGCGATCCAGGACAAGGGCAAGCGGTTCAACACCGACCTCCTCGAGGCGATCGAGCTGGGCAACCTGCTCGACCTGGCCGAGGTCATGGCGGTGTCGGCCCTGGCCCGCAAGGAGTCCCGCGGCGGTCACTACCGCGAGGACTACCCGAACCGCGACGACGTCAACTTCATGCGCCACACCATGGCGTACCGCGAGGTCGGCGCCGACGGCTCGGAAACCGTCCGTCTCGACTACAAGCCGGTCGTCCAGACCCGCTACCAGCCGATGGAGCGTAAGTACTGATGGCTACCCCTGTTCTGGACAAGGCGGACGCGGCCGGTCGGCCCGAGCCCGGCTTCGCCGACTCCCCCTACATCACGGTCACCGTCCGCGTCCGCCGGTACAACCCGGAGGTCTCGGCCGAGGCGGCCTGGGAAGACTTCCAGCTGGAGATCGACCCGAAGGAACGTGTCCTCGACGCCCTCCACAAGATCAAGTGGGACATCGACGGCAGTCTCACGTTCCGCCGCTCGTGCGCGCACGGCATCTGCGGCTCGGACGCGATGCGGATCAACGGCAAGAACCGCCTCGCCTGCAAGACGCTGATCAAGGACATCAACCCCGAGAAGCCGATCACGGTGGAGCCCATCAAGGGCCTCACGGTCCTGAAGGACCTGGTCGTCGACATGGAGCCGTTCTTCCAGGCGTACCGGGACGTGATGCCGTTCCTGATCACGAACGACACCAACGAGCCGACCCGGGAGCGGTTGCAGTCCGCCGAGGACCGCGAGCGCTTCGACGACACCACCAAGTGCATCCTGTGCGCCGCGTGCACGTCGTCCTGCCCGGTGTTCTGGAACGACGGCCAGTACTTCGGTCCGGCCGCGATCGTGAACGCCCACCGCTTCATCTTCGACAGCCGTGACGAGGCGGGCGAGCAGCGCCTGGAGATCCTCAACGACCGCGACGGCGTGTGGCGCTGCCGCACGACCTTCAACTGCACGGACGCCTGCCCGCGCGGTATCGAGGTCACCAAGGCGATCCAGGAGGTCAAGCGCGCGCTGATCACGCGTCGCTACTGATCCGCCGTACGCCTGCGGCTCTTCGGGCCCCGTCCCCCGGTCACGCACCGCGGAGCGGGGCCCTCGCCGTACAACCGTTCCCCACCGTCGCGGGTCTGCATGTGTGTACGCGATCAAGGAGACACATGCGCACGCACAGAAAGCTCGTCATCGCCGTCGCGACGGCCACGGCCGCCTCGCTGACCGGCGGACTGCTCGCCCTCGCGGCCGGCCCGGCCGCCGCGGCCACCCCCGCCAAGTACGCCGACGACTTCGACGGCGACGGCTACCGGGACTACGCGTCCGGCTGGGACGGTGAGGTCACCGTCACCTACGGCACGGCGAGCGGGCCGGGTCCGCGGACGGTCCGCTTCAACCAGGACAGCCCCGGCATCCCCGGCACGGCGGGTGACTCCGGCGGCCACGTCGACAGCTTCGGCAACCAGCTCGCCGCGGCCGACCTCAACGGCGACGGGTACGCCGACCTCGCCGTCGCCGACAGCAGCGAGAAGAGCGGTACGACGGCCGGCGCGGGTGCCGTCACCGTGCTGTGGGGTGCGAGGTCCGGCCTCGGCACCAAGGCCACCCGCATCCCCGCCCGCTCCAAGCTGGGGTTCGGCGCGGCGCTCGCCTCCGGTGACTTCAACGGCGACGGCAAGCCGGACCTGGCCGTCACCGACGTCACCGGCACCCTCTACGTCTACCGGGGCGGCTTCTCCCAGTCCGGTACGACGGGCAGCGTCACCAAGCTGGAGGTGAGCCCCAGCGGCGACGAGGTGCTGGAACCGGCCGCGATCGTCGCCGGCAAGGTGAACAAGGACAAGGCCACCGACCTCTACGTGCTCGGCCAGGGTTACAAGAACGGCCGGCGGACGCAGGCCGCCTGGTTCGTGCAGGGCGGCTCCACCATCAAGCGCGGCACGTACAGGACGTACAACGCCTCACAGTTCGACTACTCCGCCACCGGCGTGATCGCCGACTTCGACAAGAACGGCTACGGGGACCTCGCCGTCAGCGACACGCCGTACAACAACGGCGCGGGTTCCGTACTGGTCCTGCGCGGCGGCGCGAGCGGCCCGGGCACCTCCTACCGCCTGACGCAGTCCACCGCGGGGGTGGCGACGGCGGCCACGAAGAACGACCGCTTCGGCTCCTCCCTCTCCGCCGGCGACACCAACCGCGACGGCTACCCGGACCTCGCCGTGGGCGTGCCCGAGGAGGAGTCCGGCACGGTCCACAACGCGGGCGGCGTGCACGTCCTGCGTGGCGGGAGCAAGGGCCTGACCGGCACCGGCTCCCAGTGGTTCACCCGCGCCACGGCGGGTGTGCCGGGCAGCGCCACACCGGACGAGATGGTCGGCCTCTTCGTCCGCCTGCGCGACCTCGACCGGGACGGCGACGCCGACCTGCTGATGTCCGGCGACCTGTACCGCGAGAGCGTGCAGCTGCGGGCCACCGCGACCGGCATCACGACCAGCGGTGCCTCGGAGACCGACCTGGACCCGAACTTCCCGCAGTGACGGCCGGCCCGTCCCCGGAGAGCCCCACCGCGGCCCGCTGCGGTGGGGCTCCTCGCATCCGGGGAGAAGGACTCCTAATGTGACGACATGTCAGACGAAGGGTCGTACGAACTGCTCGGTTTCGACAACGTGCTGCTCCCCGTCGGTGACCTCGGCGAGGCGGTCGCCTTCTACGAGCGGGCCGGGTTCACCGTGGGGTTCCGGTTCGACGAGGGCGGGCTCGCCCAGCTGAGGGTCGGGGCCGAGACACCGGGCATCCTGCTCCAGGCCGAGGAGCAGCTGGGGCACCGCTCGCCGCCGTGGCCGTCGGCACGGATCTGGCTGGAGGTGCCGGACGCGCGGGCGGCGGCCCGGGAGCTGGCCGCCGCGGGGATCACGCCGCTGGACGAGGTGTCCCAGGTGGCCACCGGCTGGACCGTGGAGATCACCGACCCCTGGGGCAACGTCCTGGGCTTCACGGACTACACCAAGCGCCCCCAGCTGGGCCGCCCGGGCTGAGCCGCCGCCAGGGGCCGCCCACGTCACTCGTTAGGCTCCTCCCGTGCCAGCGAAGAACGACGGCCCCGGTGCGGCCGGCCCCCGGAGCAGCAAGTCCGAGCAGACCCGTGCGCTGATCCTGGAGACCGCGATGCGGTTGTTCCAGGAGCGCGGGTACGACAAGACGACCATGCGGGCCATCGCCACGGAGGCCGGGGTGTCCGTCGGCAACGCCTACTACTACTTCGAGGGCAAGGAACACCTGATCCAGGGGTTCTACGACCGGATCGCCGCCGAGCACCGGGCGGCGGTCCGCCAGGTGCTGGACCGGGAGACCGACCTGGAGGCGCGGCTCGCGGGCGTCCTCACCGTGTGGCTGGACATCGCCCGGCCGTACCACGAGTTCGCGGTCCAGTTCTTCAAGAACGCCGCCGACCCCGACAGCCCGCTCAGCCCCTTCTCCCCGGAGAGCGAGCACGCGCGCGAGGCCGCGATCAGCGTGCACCGGGAGGTCCTGGCCGGTGCCAGCTCGAAGGTGGCGCCCGAACTGCGGGACGTGCTCCCGGAGCTGATGTGGCTCGCCCAGATGGGCCTGGTCCTGTACTGGATCTTCGACCGCACGGAGGGACGTGAGCGCAGCTACCGCCTGGCCCGGCGGGGCGCCCGGCTGACCGCGCGCGGCGTGTCCCTGGCCCGCTTCCGCGTCCTGCGCCCCCTCGTCCTGGAGATCCACGAACTGTTCACGGACTTCCTGCCGGGCATGACGAAGGCACTCCCGTCCCCGGCCCGCAAGCGGGACGCGTGATCACTTCTGGGTGAACGCGTGGAATCGGGCCGCCCGACTCGATCGGCACCGGGGTCACGCTCGACGTCGAGCAGATCATCAAGGCCGGGCAGCGGAAGACCGACTGATCAGATCCACGCCAGCCGCCACAGCCGGAACACGCCCGTGCCGTCCGTCAGGTACTGGCCGCCGCCGACGTCCTCCGTGCTGACCACGTACTCCTTGCGCTGCCACAGCGGGATCAGCGGGACGTCCTCGGCCACGTCGGTCTGGATGTCGCGGAAGTCGTTCGCGGCGCGGCTGCGGTCGGCGAACTGCTGGCTGTCCAGGACGAGACGGTCGACGGCCTTGTTGCTGTAGCCGGTGCTCATCGTGGAACCGGTGCCGACGAGCGCGGCGCCGAAGGTGTCCGGGTCGGGGTAGTCGGCGACCCAGCCGATCGCCCAGGCGTCGATCGTTCCGGCGGCCCAGCGCTTCTGGAAGTCGGTCCACTCGTAGCCCTTGAGGTCGACGGCGAACAGGCCGCTCTCCTCGAGCTGCTTCTTCAGCGCCCTGGCCTCCTCCGCGCTCGCGCCCCGGCCGACGCCGTAACCGAAGGTGAAGCGCACCGGCAGGCTCACCCCGGCGTCGGTGAGCAGTTGCCGCGCCTTCTCGGTGCTCTGCTCCGGGTACCGGTCGAAGAACGACGTGGTGTGGCCGGTGATACCGGTGGGGATCAGCGAGTACAGCGGGTCGACGGTGCCCTCGTACACGGTCGCCGCCAGCTTCTCCCGGTTGACCAGCCAGGCCATCGCGCGGCGCACCCGCACGTCGTGCAGCGGGGAGGCGGCTCGGGTGTTGAGGTACAGGTTGCGGGTCTCGGCGCTGTCGGACTCGGTGACCCGCTGCCCGGGGTCGCTCGGGTTGAGCGCGGAGAGCACCTTGGGCGGCAGGGTCCGCGTGGCGACGTCGACCTGGCGGCCCTTCCAGGCGCGGTCGAGCTTGCCGGAGTCGGCGTAGTAGCGCAGCTCGACCGGGCGGCCGGTGCCGCTGAGGTAGCCCTTGTAGTGCGTGTTCGGCGCGAGGTCGGCCTTGTGGTCCTTGGTGTACGCCGTCAGCCGGTACGGCCCGGTGCCGTCGACGGCGGCGTCCTGGCGCAGGCGGCCGGCCGGATACTTCTCCTTGTCCACGATGGAGCCGGCGCCGGTGGCGACCTTCAGCGGGAAGGTGGCGTCGGAGGACGACAGGTGGAAGGTGACGGTGTCCGCGCTGTCGGCGGTCACCGAGGCGAGCGTGCCGAACAGGGACGCCGGGCCGACATCGTCGTTGATCCTCCTGACCCGGTCGAAGGAGAACTTCACGTCCGCGGCCGTCATCGCGCGCCCGCTCGGGAAGGTGATCCCGGCACGCAGCGTGCACCGGTACGTCCGCAGCCCGCTGCCCGTGAAGGCGCAGCTCCTGGCCGCGTCCGGGACCGGCTCGGTGCCGGCCGGCTCGAACGTCAGCAGGGACTGGAAGACGTTGCTGAACAGTGCCCAGGAGCCGGCGTCGTAGGCGCCGGCCGGGTCGAGCGCGGTGACGGCGTCGGTGGTGCCGACGGTGATGGTCCTGTTCTTGTACTGCTGCGACGGCAGCAGCTGCCAGCCGCCGATCCCCACGACGGTGAGTACGAGCAGCGTCACGAGAATGCGCATGCGAACAGATCGCATGGTGGTGCCCTCCCCAGGCCCGTCAGGGCCCTACCCCTGGCCCAGCACGAAGCGGCCACTCCCCCTCAAGTGGCGCGGCTCACCTAATCACACGGGTTTCGGCTGGGGAAGGGCTTTCTGACCAGATGGGGAAGAACTTACCGAGCGGGGTGATGTGCCGTTATGACGTCCGGCGCAATGCGCGCAGGCCACGCAACCCGATGACCCCGATGACCGTCCCCAGTACGAAGGAGACGACCGCCAGCAGCAGGTGCACCCAGAAGTACGCGGTCGGGTGACCGTCGTCGAAGGCGAGCCCGCTGCTGTCCTTGACGAGGTTCTTGACGAAAGTGACCCAGATGACCCAGCTCCACACCCCGAAGGCGAGCAGGAACCAGGAGACCGGGCGGCTGAGCTTCATGTGCCCAGTATCGCCGTCCCCCGTCCGGTTCCGTGTCGGGGGTGGGGCGCGAAGCGGGACTTCCCGTTTCCGTACGGGTACGTTCTCGACCGTGCCCGCACCGAAGAGGACCGGCCGGCGACCCCTGCTGGTGACCTCCGCCACCCTGCTGTCCCTGTCCGTCACCGCCCCCGCCGCCCTCGCCTCGCCGGCCCCCACGCCGAGCCCGACGGCCACCCCGCCGGCCCGGATGTCCACCCTGGGCGGCGTCCGGCTGGGGCAGCCCGGCACCCAGGTCAACCTCGCCCCGGGCGTGCCCGTGCTCCCCAAGGACCTCACCGCCCGGTCCTGGATCGTCTCGGACGCCGAGTCGGGTGAGGTGCTGGCCGCGCACAACGCGCACTGGCGGCTGCCCCCGGCGAGCACACTGAAGATGCTGTTCGCGGACACCGTGCTGCCGCGCTTCCCCAAGGGGACGCACCACACGGTCGTCCCGTCGGACCTCGCGGGCATGGGCGTCGGCTCCAGCGTGGTCGGGATGCGGGAGGGGCGCACCTACACCGTCCACGACCTGTGGCTGGGGGTGTTCCTGCGCTCGGGCAACGACGCCGTGCGCACCCTGTCCGCGATGAACGGCGGCGTCGCGCGGACCGTGCAGGACATGCAGGAGCACGCCGGACAGCTCCAGGCCCTGGACACGCACGTGGTCTCCCCCGACGGCTACGACGCGCCGGGGCAGGTGTCGTCGGCGTACGACCTGACGCTGTTCGCCCGGTCCGGGCTCCAGAAGAAGGACTTCCGCGAGTACTGCTCCACCGTGCGGGCGACGTTCGGGTCCGCCACGATCCGGAACACCAACCGGCTGCTGAGCGGTGACACCGACGTGCCCGTCTACCCGGGGATCGCCGGTGTGAAGAACGGCAACACCACGCACGCGGGCGCCACCCTCACCGCGGTCGCCGAACGGGGCGGCAAGGTGCTGCTGGTCACGGTGATGAATCCGGAGAAGCACGAGCACAACGAGGTCTACAAGGAGAGCGCGAAGCTCCTCGACTGGGGGTTCCAGGCGGTCGGCAAGGTGAACCCGGTGGGCGAGCTGGTGCCGCCGAAGGGCGCCGTGCCGGCCACCGGGCAGCCGGACACCGGCGCGTCCGCCGGGCAGGCGTCCGGCATCGGCGGGTCCGGTTCGCGGCCGGTGGCGAGCGCCCCCGCCGGGTCGGGCTCCGGCGGCGCCGGGACCGCGCTGGCCGTCGCGGGCGGTCTGCTGGTGCTGCTCGGCGGCGGGGCGTTCCTGGTCAACCGCCGGTGGCCGCTGCCCGGTCTGATGCGGCGTCGGGCACGTCACTGAGTGCGGCCTCCTTGCTCGGCGTCGCCGTCCAGGAGGCGCAGAACAGCACCAGCTTGGCCGTGAAGTTGATCCACAGCAGCAGGGCCACGGGGACGCCGAACGCGCCGTACATGCTCTTCGCGGCGACACCCTGGACGTAGCCGCTGAGCAGCAGCTTCAGCAGTTCGAAGCCGACCGCCCCGAGGAGGGCGGACACCAGCAGGCGGCGGCGCGGCGGTTCGACCCCGGGCAGCAGGGTCAGGACGTAGAGCAGGACCAGGAAGTCGGCGAGGACGGCGACGGCGAACGCGACGACCTGGAGCAGCACGCTGCCCCAGCTGTGCTCGGCCAGGCCGATCTGCCGGGACACCCGGCCGACGGCGGCCGAGGCGAGGATGGACGCGGCGAGGGTGACCAGCAGGGCGCCGCCGAAGCCGAACAGGATCCCGGCGTCCTTGGCCTTGGTGACGAGGGGGTTCTCCTCGCGGTCCGGCAGCTCCCACACCGCGCGCAGGCAGTCCCGGACCTGGCCGACCCAGCCGATTCCCGTGAACAGCAGCACCGCGCCCGCGATGACGCCGACGGTGCCGGCGTTCTCCACCAGGGAGGTCAGGTCCAGCTGGTCGGAAAGGCCCGGGAACTGCTCGCCGATCTTGTGTTCGACGGTCCTCTCGCTGGCGGGGCTGAGCGTGGCGGCGGTGACCGCGGCGGCCACGGTCAGCAGCGGGAACAGGGCCACGAAGCTGACGAACGTCATGGCGGCGGCCAGTCGCGTCCACTTCACCCGGTCCAGCCGCTCGTACGACCGCCACGCGTGCGTGGCCGTCAGCCGGGTGACCGCCGGCCCGATGCCGGGGAGCTTCTTCAGCCAGTCCATGATCCGACCATGCCCGCTCCGCGAGAGCGTGAACACCGCGTTTCTTCGCCAGAACGGTCATATCCGGGCGATACGGTCAGTTGTCATGAAGGATGCCACCGCACTGCCCCGTTCCCTGCTCGTCCTCGGCGGCACGTCCGAGATCGCGCTGGCCACCGCCCGCCGGCTGATCGCCCGCCGCACCCGCACGGTGTGGCTGGCGGGCCGCCCCTCCGTCGCCCTGGAGAACGCCGCGGCAAGCCTGCGCGCGCTCGGCGCCGACGTGCACACTGTCGGCTTCGACGCGCTCGACCCCGGGTCCCACGAGACCGTCCTCGGCAAGGTGTTCGCCGAGGGGGCCGTCGACATGGTGCTGCTCGCGTTCGGTGTCCTCGGCGACCAGGCGCACGACGAACGCGACCCGGTCCGCGCGGTGCGGGTCGCCCAGACCAACTACACCGGGGCCGTCTCGGTGGGTCTGATCACCGGCCGCGCCCTCCAGGCGCAGGGGCACGGCTCCCTCGTCGTCCTGTCCTCCGTCGCCGCCGAACGCGCCCGCCGCGCCGACTTCATCTACGGCTCCAGCAAGGCCGGCCTGGACACCTTCGCCCAGGGACTGGGCGACGCCCTGCACGGCACCGGCGTGCGCGTCATGGTCGTACGCCCCGGGTTCGTCCGGACCCGCGGGACGGCCGGCCGGCACCGGCCCCCGCTCGCCACCACGCCGGAGGCGGTCGCCACCGCCGTCGAACTCGGCCTGCGCCGCCGCTCGGAGACGGTGTGGGTGCCGGGGGCGCTCCGCCCGGTGATGTGGGCACTGCGGCACGCGCCGCGCGCGGTGTACCGCCGGCTGGAGGTCTGACGTACGGCTAGCGGCCCGCGGGCGTGCCGCGTCCGACGTCCGCGTGGCCGGCCTGGGGCGGTACCACCGCGCCGCCGAAGGGGTACTCGCGCAGCTTGCGCCACACCCCGTCGACGCCCTGCTCGTAGAGCGCGAAGCCGGTGCACGGCCACTCGGCGTCGAAGCCCGCCAGTTCCTCGAAGGCGCGGTCCATCGCCGCGTCGTCGATGCCGTGGGCCACGGTGACGTGCGGGTGGTAGGGGAACTGGAGCTCGCGCGCCACCGGGCCGGAGGCGTCGCGGATCCGCTGCTGCAGCCGGGCGCAGGTCTCGGCGCCCCGGACGACGCGGACGTAGACCACCGGCGACAGGGGCCGGAAGGTGCCGGTGCCGGACAGCCGCATCGGGAACGGCCGGGCGGCCGCGGCGACCTCGCCGAGGTGCACGTCGACGGCCGGCAGGCCGGCCTCGTCCACCTCGGTCGGCGGCAGCAGCGTGACGTGCGTGGGGATGCCGTGAGCCGCGGCGTCGCCGAAGCCCGTGCGCCGCTCCTGGAGCAGGCTGCCGTGAGGCTCCGGGACCGCGATCGACACGCCGATCGTTACGGTCCCCACGTCGTCTCCTTCGTCGCGTCTGTCGTTTTCCCGGCCGTCCCGTCCCGGCCGTCGGCTATCGACTGTACGGCCACGGATGTCCTGTCGGCAGGCGCACCGCGAGTGATGTGCAGCGCTCCGTCCGGCAGGACCCGTGTGCGGTCGTACGCCTCAGTGCTTGGCCGGGAGGAACCCCACGCGGTCGTACGCCTGAGCGAGTGTCTCGGCGGCGACGGCGCGCGCCTTCTCCGCGCCCTTGGCCAGGATGGAGTCCAGCGTCTCGGAGTCGTCCAGGTACTGCTGGGTGCGCTCGCGGAACGGCGTCACGAACCCGACCATGATCTCGGCGAGGTCGGTCTTGAGCGCGCCGTACATCTTGCCCTCGTACTCCCGCTCCAGCTCGGCGACCGGCTTGCCGGTGAGCGTGGAGTAGATGGTGAGGAGGTTGGACACGCCCGGCTTGTTCACGGCGTCGTAGCGGATCACCGTGTCGGTGTCGGTGACCGCGCTCTTGACCTTCTTGGCCGTCGCCTTCGGCTCGTCGAGGAGGTTGATGAGGCCCTTCGGCGTGGACGCCGACTTGCTCATCTTGACCGTCGGGTCCTGGAGGTCGTAGATCTTCGCCGTCTCGCGGAGGATGTACGGCTCCGGGATGGTGAACGTCGCGCCGAACCGGCCGTTGAACCGCTCGGCGAGGTCGCGGGTCAGCTCGATGTGCTGGCGCTGGTCCTCGCCGACCGGCACCTCGTTCGCCTGGTACAGCAGGATGTCGGCGACCTGGAGGACCGGGTAGGTGAACAGGCCGACGGAGGCGCGGTCGGCGCCCTGCCGGGCGGACTTGTCCTTGAACTGGGTCATCCGGCTGGCCTCGCCGAAGCCGGTGAGGCAGTTCATGACCCAGGCCAGCTGGGCGTGCTCGGGGACGTGGCTCTGCACGAAGAGCGTGCAGCGGTCGGGGTCCAGGCCGGCGGCCAGCAGCTGTGCGGCGGCGAGGCGGGTGTTGGCCCGCAGCTCGGCCGGGTCCTGCGGCACCGTGATCGCGTGCAGGTCGACGACCATGTAGAACGCGTCGTGGGACTCCTGGAGGGCCACCCACTGGCGGACGGCGCCGAGGTAGTTGCCGAGGTGGAACGAGCCTGCGGTGGGCTGGATTCCGGAGAGCACGCGGGGTCGGTCAGTGGCCATGTAATTCATTCTCGCAGAGAGTGCGGGAGCTTCGGTGCGGTGGGGAACCGCGGGCCCCTGACGGGCCGGCCGCGCGGTTCCCCGTGCCGGTGCCGGGGCGTTTCAGCCCAGGTCGACCTCCGGGTACAGCGGGAAGCCCGCCACCAGGTCGGTGGCCCGCCCGGCGATCTCCTCGGCGACCTTCTCGTCCAGGACGTGGGCGGCCCGGGAGGGGGCACCCGACTTGGTGGTGCCCGGCTCGGTGGTGGTCAGGACGCGGTCGATCAGGCCCGCCACCTCGTCCATCTCCGCCGTGCCCAGGCCGCGGGTGGTGAGCGCGGGGGTGCCGACGCGGATGCCGGAGGTGTACCAGGCGCCGTTCGGGTCGGCCGGGATGGCGTTGCGGTTGGTGACGATGCCCGAGTCGAGGAGCGCCGCCTCGGCCTGGCGGCCGGTGAGGCCGTAGGAGGTGGCGACGTCGATCAGGTTGAGGTGGTTGTCCGTGCCGCCCGTGACCAGGGTGGCGCCGCGGCGCATCAGGCCCTCGGCCAGGGCGCGGGAGTTGGCCACGATGCGCTGGGCGTAGTCCTGGAAGGACGGCCGGCGGGCCTCGGCCAGGGCGACGGCCTTGGCGGCCATGACGTGCGGCAGCGGGCCGCCCAGGACCATCGGGCAGCCCCGGTCGACCTGGTCCTTGAGGGAGTCGTCGCACAGGACCATGCCGCCGCGCGGGCCGCGCAGGGACTTGTGGGTGGTGGTGGTGACGATCTGGGCGTGCGGGACCGGGTCGAAGTCGCCGGTGAGGACCTTGCCGGCCACGAGGCCGGCGAAGTGCGCCATGTCGACCATGAGAGTGGCGCCGACCTCGTCGGCGATCTCGCGCATGAGCCGGAAGTTCACCAGCCGGGGGTACGCGGAGTAGCCGGCGACGATGATCAGCGGCTTGAACTCGCGGGCCTGGGCGCGCAGGGCGTCGTAGTCGATGAGGCCGGTGGCCGGGTCGGTGCCGTAGGAGCGCTGGTCGAACATCTTGCCGGAGATGTTGGGGCGGAAGCCGTGGGTGAGGTGGCCGCCGGCGTCCAGGGACATGCCCAGCATGCGCTGGTTGCCGAAGGCCCGGCGCAGCTCGGCCCAGTCGGCCTCGGTCAGGTCGTTGACCTGGCGGACGCCGGTCTTCTCCAGGAAGGGCGCCTCGACGCGGTCGGCGAGGACGGCCCAGAAGGCGACGAGGTTGGCGTCGATGCCGGAGTGCGGCTGGACGTAGGCGTGGCGGGCGCCGAAGAGTTCGCGGGCGTGCTCGGCGGCGAGGGACTCGACCGTGTCGACGTTGCGGCAGCCGGCGTAGAAGCGGCGGCCGACGGTGCCCTCGGCGTACTTGTCGCTGAACCAGTTGCCCATGGCGAGGAGGGTCGCCGGGGAGGCGTAGTTCTCGGAGGCGATCAGCTTGAGCATCTCGCGCTGGTCGGCGACCTCCTGGCCGATGGCGTCGGCGACGCGCGGCTCGACGGCGCGGACCACGTCGAGGGCGGCGCGGAAGGCCGTGGACTCGGTGGAGAGGGGGGCGGAATTCTCGGGCATCGGGACCTCCGGACGGCGTGCGTACAGCGTTCACGTTCGGCCCAGGCGCACGGCACTCTTTCCGGCTCGGACCGCTCCCTGATGGTCCGTCCCATCCCAGCGCGCCAGTCACGGCCCGCTCGTCAGCCTACCCGGCGCGCCGGACGGGGACGGGCGCGCGTCCACCATGCGAGCGAGAGGGGCGGCCCCCGGTGGCCGTCGGCGGAGCGGAAGGTCCGTCCCCCTGCTCGCCGGCGGACCGGGGCCGCGGACGCGCCGGTCCTCTCGGCGACGGCGACGTCGTCGATGCCCGCCTCCCGGCGCCCTGCGATGCACGGCACCCGACCGTCGCTCCGTGATCCGCGCCGGTCCGGACGAAAGACCCTAGAGGATCACGTGGGGCAGGAAGCGGGCGTACTCGTCCGTGATCAGGCCCGAGGACTCGCGCAGGCCGAGGCCGGCCGGCTCGTCCCGGACGACCCAGGCGCCGAGGACGACGTGGTTGCCGTCGAAGGCGGGCAGGGGGGCGAGGCGCTGGTAGCAGCAGGGCTCGTCCCGTACGGCCGCGGGCGCGCCGGGTCCGTGCACGGTGACGCCCTCGCCCTCGCGGCCGAGGAGGGGCTTGGCGACGTAGCCGGCGGACCCGGCGAGCTCGCGGGGGCCGTCCAGGTAGGCGGGCAGGAGGCTGGGGTGGCCGGGGTACAGCTCCCACAGGATCGCCAGCAGGGCCTTGTTGCTCAGCAGCATCTTCCAGGCGGGTTCGATCCACAGGGTGCTGCCGGTGCCGCCGCCGTTGTCGAGGGTGTCCAGGACGTGCCGGCCGAAGGCGTCGGTGGTGAGCCACTCCCAGGGGTAGAGCTTGAACAGGGCGCGGATGAAGCCGAGCCGGTTGTCGACGAAGCGGCCGGAGAGGCTGTCCCAGCCGATCTCCTCCACGGCGAGCCAGTCGGTGGTGAGACCGGCCTGTTCGGCGGTCTCCTTCAGATAGGCGACCGTCATCAGGTCCTCGCCGAGTTCGTCGGCGCAGGAGTGCGCGAAGTGCAGGGGGCTGCCGGGCGGCAGGAGCGCGGCCTGCGCGCGCCAGGCGTCGACCAGCCGCTCGTGCAGGGAGTTCCACTGGTCGGCGCCGGGGAAGCGGTCCTCCATCCAGAACCACTGCGCCGAGGCGGCCTCCACCAGGGAGGTCGGGGTGTCGGCGTTGTACTCCAGCAGTTCGGCCGGGCCGGTGCCGTCGTAGCGCAGGTCGAAACGGCCGTAGAGGGACGGGAGTTCGTCGCGGCGGTGCCAGGACTCGGCGACGGCCGCGGCCACGCGCGGGTCGGTGATGCCCAGGTCGGCGAACCGGTCCTCGGCCACGATGTGCCCGGCCGCCGCCAGGCACATGCGGTGGAGTTCGCCGACGGTCTCCTCCAGCGCCTCGACCTCGTCCAGGGTGAAGGCGTAGTAGGCGCTCTCGTCCCAGTAGGGGCGCAGGGAGCCGTCGGGGTGGCGGGTGAGCGGGTAGATCAGGCCCTGGGCCTCGACGGTCCGCTGCCAGCCGGGGCGGGGGGTGATGGTACGGCGTTCCATGCGCGTGTCCCCGTCAGCCGCCGGAGCTGCCCTTGCCGCCGCCGAAGCCGCCGCGGTGCACCCCTGTGCCGTGGTGGCCGTCGTCGTCCGACGAGCCGCGGCCGCCCTTGCCGGGCGCGGTGAAGGAGCCGCCGTCGACCCAGCCGTGCTTCTCGTCGCCCTCGTAGTACCAGGCGGCGTCGGCCGTCTTCCCGAGGGACTTCCCGGGGGTCTTCTTCCTCGCGCCCGTCCTCGGTGACGTGACGCCGGTCTTGCAGTTCTTGTCGGGGACGACCCGGTAGCCCTTGGTGAGGCTGTAGCTGTCCCGGTCGACGCAGCGCTTGTCCGGCTCGGACGAGCAGGCCGTGAGGGCGGCGGCCAGCAGGCCCATGCCGCCCAGGACGACCGTGCCCGAGCGCAGTCGCCGGCGTGTGTCCGCCATGGTGGTGCCTCCCCCGTCCGCCGTGCTGTTCGGCCGACAGCCTAGGGACCGGTGCGGGCGGCCCGCCGGGCACCCCCTCGTCTCCGCTCGCCTAGAGTCACCCCGTGCTTCTCGGAATGGTGTGCGCCCTCGGCGCGGCGGTCTGCTTCGGTACGGCGACGGTGTTGCAGGCGGTGGCCGCGCGGGCGGCCGTCGCCGACGGGGGCGGCGGGGACGCGGCACTGCTGCTGCGGGCGCTGCGGCAGTGGCGGTACCTGGCCGGGCTCGCGCTGGACGGACTCGGGTTCCTGCTCCAGATCGCGGCGCTGCGGTCACTGCCCATCTACGCCGTGGGCGCGGCGCTCGCGGCGAGCCTCGCGGTGACGGCGGTGGTGGCGGCGCGGCTGCTGGGGGTCCGGCTGAGCGGGGTGGAGTGGGCCGCCGTGGGCGTGGTGTGCGCGGGCCTCGGCCTGCTGGGGCTGGCCTCGGGCGCGGAGGGCGAGCGGGAGGGGCCGGACTGGCTGCGGTACGCGATGCTGGCGGCGGCGGTGTGCGTGCTGCTGCTCGGCGCGGCCGGCGGGCGCCTGACGGGCCGGGCCCGCGCCCTGCTCCTGGGACTCGGCGCCGGGTTCGGGTTCGGGGTGGTGGAGGTGGCGGTACGGCTGATCGACTCGCTGCACCCGGCCGACCTGCTCACCAACCCGGCGACGTACGCCCTGCTGCTCGGCGGCGGCGCCGCGTTCCTGCTCCTCACCTCGGCCCTCCAGCGGGGCTCGGTGACGACCGCCACCGCCGGCATAGTGATCGGCGAGACCCTCGGCCCCGCCGCGGTGGGCGTGGTCTGGCTCGGCGACCGCACCCGGGAGGGCCTGGGCTGGCTGGCGGCCCTGGGCTTCGCGGTGGCGGTCGCGGGCGCCCTGCTGCTGGCCCGCTTCGGCGAGGCGCCGACGGCGGAGGAGGGCTGAGGAGGGGGGACCGGCGCGGCCCTTACGGCAGTACCCGGCACAGGGCTTGCAGGGTGTTGTTCCAGGTGCTGTCCGGTGGGGTGCCGTAGCCGACGACCAGGGCGTCCAGGGGGGTGGCGCGGGCCTGGGGGTGGCGGTGGAAGGCGAGGCCGTGCAGGGCCAGGCCCTGCCAGACGGCGGCCTGGACCACCGACTGTTCCGTGCCCGGCGGCAGGCGCAGCACCGCGTGCAGGCCGGCCGCGATGCCCGTCACCCGCACGTCGGGTGCGTGGCCGGCGACGGCCTCCGCGAGGGCGTCGCGGCGGCGCCGGTAGCGCAGGCGGGCGGAGCGTACGTGGCGGTCGTACGCGCCGGAGGTGAGGAACTCGGCGAGGGTGAGCTGGTCCAGGGCGCCCACCGTGTCGGTGCGTCCCTTCGCCGCGGTCGCCTCCTGGGCCAGGGCCGGCGGCAGCACCATCCAGCCCAGGCGCAGTCCGGGGGCGAGGGACTTGCTGGCGGTGCCGAGATAGACGACCCGGTCGGGGTCCAGTCCCTGGAGGGCGCCGACGGGCTGGCGGTCGTAGCGGAACTCGCCGTCGTAGTCGTCCTCCAGGACGAGTCCGCCGGTGCGGCGCGCCCAGTCGACGACGGCGGCCCGGCGGTCGGGGTGCAGGGCGGTGCCCATGGGGAACTGGTGCGCGGGGGTGAGCAGTACCGCGCCCGCGTCGCCCGGTGCCCGCGGGTCGGTGCCGAGTTCGTCGTAGGGCAGCGCGGGCGTGGTGAGGCCGGCGTCCCGCAGGAGCCGCCAGTACACGTCGAGGCCGTACGACTCGACCGCCACCGTCCGCACCCCGCGCGCCCGCAGTACCTTGCCGAGGATGCCCAGGGCGTGCGAGAAGCCCGCGGTGATCACGACGGTCTCCGGGGTGGCGCGGACGCCCCGGGCGCGGGCGAGGTAGCCGGCGAGGGCGGTACGCAGTTCGGGCCGGCCGCGCGGGTCGCCGTAGCCGAGGGCCTGGAAGGGGGCGGTGGCCAGGGCGCGGCGGGCGGCCCGGAGCCATTCGGTGCGCGGGAAGGCGGCGAGGTCGGGGGACCCGGGGGTGAGGTCGTGGACCGCAGCCGCGGTGGCGCGGCGGGGCGCCGGGCGGGTGGCGGAGGCGGCCGGAGAGCTGTGGGGGACGCCGGTGGCCACGCGGGTGCCGGAGCCCTGCCGGGCGGTGAGCCAGCCCTCGGCGACCAGGTCGGCGTAGGTCTCGGCGACGGTGTTGCGGGCGATGCCGAGGTCGGCGGCGAGGGTGCGGGAGGACGGCAGGCGGGTGCCGGGGGCGAGGCGGCCGGTGCGGACGGCGTCCCGCAGGGCGTCGGTCAGGCCGCGGCGCAGCCCACCGGAGCGGACGGGTTCGAGGTGCAGGTCGACGCCCAGAGTGGCCCAGGATCTTGCCATGGAAATGGACCATACTCCTGGGCTGCCTCGCTTCTAGGGTCGAGGCATGAGCACTACGCAGGAGAGCGGCGCCTACGCCGCCGAGGAGGCCCCGCGGCTGGGCTGGGCCGAGCACGCACCCGAGGTCTACAAGGCGATGATCCGACTGGAGACCGCCGCCAGGAAGGGCCTGGACCCGGCACTGTACGAGCTGGTGAAGATCCGCGCCTCGCAGATCAACCGCTGCGCGTTCTGCCTCGACATGCACACCAAGGACGCCCTGGCGGCCGGGGAGAGCGTCGAGCGGATCGTGCAGCTCAGCGCCTGGCAGGAGTCGCGGCACTTCTACACGGAGAAGGAACTGGCCGCGATCGAGCTGACCGAGGCGGTCACCGTACTGACGGAGGGCGTCCCGGACGAGGTGTACGACCGGGCCGCCGAGCACTTCGAGGAGGCCGAACTGGCCCAGCTGATCGCCGCGATCACGGTGATCAACGCCTGGAACCGGTTCGGCGTGACCACCCGGATGACCCCGGGCCACTACCGGCCGGGGCAGCACGGGTGAGCCGTGCACAGCCGCCGGCGCCGGTCACCGTCATCAACGGCTGGAACCACCTGATGGCCGGCCGCCGCGTCGCACCCGGGGGGCACCGGCCGTGAGCAAGGTGGAGGAGTTCCGCGCCCTGCACGTCAGGCGCGCGCCGGGTGAGCCGCTGGTGCTGCCCGGCCCCTGGGACGCGGCCGGCGCCCGGGTGTTCGTGGCGGCCGGGTTCCCGGCGCTGGCCACGCCGAGCGCCGGGGTGGCCGCCTCGCTCGGGTACGAGGACGGGGCCACCCCGGCCGGTGAGATGTTCGCGGCTGTCGCCCGGATCACCCGGGCGGTGGACGTGCCGGTGTCGGCGGACGTCGAGGGCGGGTACGGGCTCGCGCCGAAGGAGCTGGTGGAGCGGCTGCTCGAGGCGGGGGCGGTGGGGTGCAACCTCGAGGACTCGGACGACGGGGGTGTCCTCAAGGACCGGCACGCGCACGCCGAGTACCTCGCCGAGGTCCGCTCGGCCGCCGCGGACCGGCTGTTCGTCAACGCCCGCGTCGATGTCTTCCTCCACGGCGACGGCGACCCCGAGCGGGCCATCGAGCGGGCCGCGTCGTACGTGGCGGCGGGCGCGGACTGCGTCTATCCGATCATGGCCCCGCCCGCCGTGCTGCCGCTGCTGCGCTCCGGCATCCAGGGCCCGCTGAACGCCCTGGCCCGGCTGGACGGGGACGGCCCCTCGCCCGCCGCGCTCGGCGAACTCGGGGCCACCCGCATCACGTTCGGGCCGGGATTCCAGCGCCGGGCGTACGCCGCACTGGGCGAGATCGCCCGCGGTCTGCGCGGCTGAGAGGGGTCAGGACAGCCACCGCTTCCACACGTCGGGGTGGCCGTCCACCCACTTCCGCGCCGCCTCGGCCGGGTCCGTCTTCTGCTCGGCGATCATCAGCGAGACCTGGTTCTGGTCCTCGGTGGTCCACCGGAACTTCTTCAGGAAGGCCGCGGCCCGGCCGCCGTCCCTGGCGAAGCCGGCGTTGAGGTACTTCTGTAGCGGGGTGTGCGGGTAGGCGCAGGCGACCTTCGCCGCGTCCGCGTCGCAGCCCTCCTTGTACGGCGGCAGCTTCACCTCCGTCATGGGCACCTTCTCGAACAGCCACTGGGGCGCGTACCAGTACGTCAGGAACGGCTTCCTGTCCTTGGCGAACTGCTTGATCTGCGTGATCTGCGCCGCCTCGGACCCGGCGAAGACGACCTGGTAGTCCAGCTTCAGGTTCTTCACCAGCGCCTTGTCGTTGGTGACGTAGGACGGGGAGCCGTCGATCAGCTGGCCCTTGCCGCCGCTCTCCGCGGTGCGGAAGAGGGACGCGTACTTGTTCAGGTTCTTCCAGTCGGTGATGTCCGGGTGCTGCTTGACCAGGTACGTCGGCACGTACCAGCCGATGTGACCGGTCACCCCGAGGCCGCCGCCGGGGGTGATCGTCCTCTTGTCGTGGACGTACCGCTTCTCCTGGTCCGGGTGGCCCCAGTCCTCCAGCAGGGCGTCGACCCGGCCCTGGCTGAGCGCGTCCCACGCGGGCACCTCGTCGACCTGGACGGTGTCGACGCGGTAGCCCAGCTTGTGTTCGAGGAGGTACTGGGCGACGGCCACGTCGGCCTGCGCGCCCACCCAGGACTGCACGGACAGGGTGACCGTCCTCGAGCCCTTGGCGTTGGCGAACGGGCTGGCCTGCTTGGTCATGTCGGCGGCGCCGCAGCCGGTCGCGGTCAGCAGCGTCAGCGCGCCCGCCAGGGCGCTCGTACGTCGTCGCATGTCAGGCTCCCTTCCTCGCGGGCCGCTCGGTCGGCTGGGTAACCCGGTCCAGCATCAGGCCCAGGCAGACGATGGCGGCTCCGGCGACCAGGCCTGTCGCCAGGTCGCCCTGGGCGAGGCCGAAGGCGACGTCGTAGCCGAGGGCGCCGCCGCCGACCAGGCCGCCGATGATGACCACGGCCAGCACCAGGACGACGCCCTGGTTGACGGCGAGCAGCAGTGAGCGCCGGGCCAGCGGGAGCTGGACCTGCCACAGCTGCTGGCGGCCGGTCGCGCCGAGCGAGCGCGCGGACTCCAGCGCGGCCTGGTCGACCTGGCGCAGGCCCTGCGCGGTGATCCGGACGACGGCCGGGAGGGCGTAGACGACGGCCGCGGCGACGGCGGGGGCGCGGCCGACGCCGAACAGGGCGACGACCGGGATGAGGTACACGAACTGCGGCATCGTCTGGCACACGTCCAGCACGGGCCGCAGAGCCCGCTCGACCCGGTCGCTGCGGGCCGCGGCGATACCGGTGGCGAAGCCCAGGACGAGGGTCACCGCGACCGCGGCGAGCACCTGCGAGAGGGTGTCAAGGGACGGTTCCCACACGCCGAGCACTCCGATCGCGGCCATGGCGAGCACGGCGGTCAGCGCGGTCCGCCAGGTGCCGATCAGCCAGGCCAGGGCGGCGACGACGAGCAGCAGCGACCACCAGGGCAGCCACTGGAGGCCGTCGCGTACGGGGTCCAGGACCCAGGTGGTGAAGTGGCCCGCCCAGTCGGCGGTACCGCCGATGACCGGGACACCGGAGTACAGGTGGGAGGTCATCCAGTCGACGCAGCGGTTGACCGGTCCGGCGATGGCCAGCGTCCAGCCGGAGGGCCAGTCGAGCGCGCCCAGGAGGCGGGCGGCGAGGGCCGCGGCGACGGTGACGGCCAGGGCGTACGGCCAGCCGATCGTGCGGGTGCGGCCGGTGGCCGGGATGCCGGCGCCGGCGGCGCCGGTGACGCGGTCCAGGACCACCGCCAGCAGCACGATCGGGATGCCGGCCGCGAGGGCCGCGCCGACGTCGACCGAGGCGAGGGCCTGGTAGACGCGGTCGCCGAGGCCGCCGGCGCCGATGACCGCCGCGATGACGGCCATGGACAGCGCCATCATGATCGTCTGGTTGAGGCCGAGGAGGAGTTCCTTGCGGGCCAGCGGGATCCGGGCGGTCAGCAGCCGCTGACGCGGTGTGGAGCCGAGCGACTCCACGGCCTCCAGGACTTCGGGGTCGGCGCCGCGCAGGCCGAGCGAGGTGAGACGGGCCATCGGCGGCGCGGCGTAGACGACGGTGGCGAGGACGGCCGCGGGGACGCCGATGCCGAAGACCAGGACGACGGGGAGGAGGTAGGCGAACGCGGGGAGCACCTGCATGGTGTCCAGGACCGGGCGCAGGGCGCGGTCCAGCCGGTCGGACAGGCCGGCGCCGAGACCGAGGACGGTGCCCACGGCGACGGAGGCGAGGACGGCGACCACCATCAGGGCGAGGGTCTGCATCGTCGGCACCCACATGCCGAGCGCTCCGCAGGCCAGGACGGCGACCGCGGTGCCGGCGGCGAGACGGACGCCGCCCAGACGCCAGGCGGTGAGCGCGCCGAACGCGGTGACGCCGGCCCAGCCCGCGGCGAGCAGGGTGAGGTAGACGGCGCGGACGGCCCAGATGACGGCGTTGCTGATGTAGCCGAAGAAGTAGAGGAACAGGGGGTGGCTGTCCCGGTTGTCCATGACCCAGTCACTGGCCGTGGCGAGGGGCTTGGTGAGGCTGACCGTCAGCTCGTGGGGCCAGGCGGCGCCGGGCCAGTGGGTGGCCGCCCAGGGAGCGAGGACGGCGGCGAGGACGGCGAGCAGGAGGAGCTTGCCGGCGGCTCTGCTCCTCAGGAGGCGGGGGGCGCCGGTGCGGGAGGTGGGGACGGTGAGTGTCGCCATCACACGGCCTCCGGGCTGGTACGGGCACCGGGCGGGGGCGTGACCTCCGGACCGGTACGGGTGCCGCGCGGGGCCGGCTGACGGTGCCGGCCGGGTGCCGTCCTGCCGGGGACGGACGCCGCCCCGGCGGTACGGGGGCCCGGGGCGGCGTCGGCGGTGCGTGAGGCGTCGATGCCGGTGGCGGTGCCGGTGGTGCCGCCGAAGCCGGTGGCGCCGCTGCCGGCCGGGGCGCCGGGCATGCCGGTGGCGGGCCGGGTGCCGGGCATGCCGGTGGCGGGCAGGCCGGTCGGCGGGGCGCCGGCCGTGTCGACTGCCGTCGGTATGCCGGCGACGACACCGAGGAGCTGCTCGTGGTCGACGACGCCCATGCACGCGCCCGCGTTCATGACCCGGGCCGGGGCGCCGGCCCTGGCCACCGCCTCGATCGCCTCCGCCACCGTGGCCTCCGGGCGGAGCGCGGGACCGCTGCCGGCCTCCTCCGCGGACGCGGGCCGCATCGCCGTACGCACCGTCATCACCTGTTCGCGCGGAACCTCCCGGACGAACTCGCGGACGTAGTCGTCGGCGGGGGAGCCCACGATCTCCTCGGGTGTGCCCAGCTGGACCACCCGGCCGTCGCGCATGAGGGCGATGCGGTCGCCGAGTTTCAGCGCCTCGCTCAGGTCGTGGGTGATGAAGACCATCGTGCGGCCCTCCTCGCGGTGCAGGCGGGCCACCTCGTCCTGCATGTCGCGGCGGATGAGCGGGTCGAGGGCGCTGAACGGCTCGTCGAAGAGCAGGACCTCGGGGTCCACGGCCAGCGCCCGGGCCAGGCCCACACGCTGGCGTTGACCGCCGGAGAGCTGGCCGGGGCGGCGCTTCTCCATGCCTTCGAGGCCGACCTTGGCGACGAACTCGGCGGCCCGCTCGCGGCGTTCGGCTCGGCCGACGCCCTGGATCTCCAGCCCGTAGGCGACGTTGTCGAGGACCGTGCGGTGCGGCAGCAGTCCGAAGTGCTGGAAGACCATCGCGGCGCGGTGGCGGCGCAGTTCGCGCAGGCGGGTGCGGTCCATCGCGCGGACGTCCTCGCCGTCGATGGCGATGGAGCCGGCGGTGGGCTCGATCAGCCGGGTCAGGCAGCGGACCAGCGTGGACTTGCCGGAGCCGGACAGGCCCATCACGACGAAGACCTCGCCCTTGCGGACGTCGAAGGAGACGTCGCGGACGGCGGCCGTGCAGCCGGTGCGGGCGCGCAGGTCGGCCGGGTTCAGCTGCTTGAGTTCGGGGTCGGCCGGGACGCGGCCGGACTTGGGCCCGAACACCTTCCACAGGCCGGAGACCGAGAAGACGGGAGCGTCGGTGGTGGGGGGCTTGCGGGTGGGGACGGTGGGGGTCATCGGGGATCGCCTCCGATCAGGTCGACGGCCTTCTCCCCGATCATGAGCACCCCGATCATCGGGTTCACGGCGGTCATGGTGGGGAAGACGGACGCGTCGGCGATGCGAATGCCGGACAGACCGCGGATCCTCAGTTCCGGGTCGACCACGGCGAGTTCGTCGTCGGCGGCGCCCATCTTGCAGGTGCCGGCCGGGTGGTAGACGGTGTGCGCGGCCTTGCGGGCGTACTCGCTCAGCTCCGCGTCGCCCTGGATCTCGGGGCCGGGGCAGACCTCGCGCTTGAGCCAGCCGGCCAGCGGCTCGGTCCTGGCGATCTCACGGGCGATGCGGATGCCGTCGACCAGGGTCCGGGCGTCGTAGTCGTCCTCGTCGGTGAAGTACCGGAAGTCCAGCGCGGGCTTCACGGACGGGTCGGCGCTGGTGAGGTAGAGCCGGCCGCGGCTCTTCGGCTTGGGGATGTTCGGGGTCATCGAGACGCCGTACGCGGGGCGTTGGTAGCCGAGGCGCTCGGGGTTGTCGGTGAACGGGATCTGGTAGAAGTGGAACATCAGGTCGGGGCCCGCGTGCTCGGGGTCGCGGCGCACGAACAGGCCCGCGTCGGAGTCCATCGCGGAGTTCTCCGGGATCGGGCCGTGGGTCTCCCAGACGATCACCGACTCGGGGTGGTCGAGCAGGTTCTCGCCGACGCCCGGGAGGTCGTGCGCGACCGGGATGCCGAGCGCCGTGAGGTCCTCGGCGGGACCGATGCCCGAGTGGAGCAGCAGCCGCGGGGTGTCGACGGCGCCCGCGCACAGGACGACCTCGTCGCGGGCCCGGATCAGCAGTTCCTCGCCGTCCTTGGTGCGCACGTGGACGCCCTCGGCGCGGGTGCCGTCCAGTTCCAGCCGGTACGCCCAGGTCTCCAGGAAGAGGTGGAGGTTGGGGCGCTCGTCCAGGACGGGGTGCAGGTAGGCCACGGAGGCGGAGGAGCGCTTGTTGTCCTCGGGGTGGTAGGCGAGGTCGAAGAAGCCGGCGCCCTCGGTGAACGGCGCGCGGTTGAAGCCCTCGACCTCGGGTACCCCGAGTGCGGACCGGGCGGCGTCCACGAAGTCGCGGGCGATGGCGTTCCGGTCCTTCTCGTCGACGGAGACGATGTTGTTCTCGAGGCGGGCGAAGTAGGCCTCCATGGGGGCGGCGCCCCAGCCCTTGGCGCCGGCCGCCTCCCACTCGTCCCAGTCGGAGGGCAGGGGCTTGAACGAGATGAGGGTGTTGTGCGAGGAGCAGCCGCCAAGGACGCGGGCGCGGCTGTGCCGGATGTGGGAGTTGCCGCGCGGCTGCTCCACCGTCGGGTAGTCGTAGTCGAGTTCGCCGCCGAGCAGGCCCATCCAGCGGCGCAGCGTGAGGACGTCGTCGCGGCCGACGTCGCTCGGGCCGCCCTCGATGACGGCGACGGTGACGTCCGGGTTCTCGGTGAGGCGGGAGGCGATGACGCAGCCCGCGGTGCCGCCGCCGATGACGACGTAGTCGTAGAGGTGGGGGGTGTGGGACATGGAGGTGCTGCTCCGGAGGTGTGGAAGGGGTCGGGCGGGGGCTCAGCCGGCGAACCAGCGGACCGGCGCGGGCGCCAGGTTCTGGTAGACGTGCTTGGTCTCGCGGTACTCGGCGAGCCCGGCGGGGCCGAGTTCGCGGCCGGTGCCGCTCCTGCCGAAGCCGCCCCACTCCGCCTGCGGCAGGTAGGGGTGGAAGTCGTTGATCCAGACGGTGCCGTGGCGCAGCCGGGCGGCGACGCGCCGGGCGCGGCCGGGGTCGGTGGTCCAGACGGCGCCGGCGAGGCCGTACTCGGTGTCGTTGGCGAGGAACACCGCCTCCTCCTCCGTCCGGAAGGTCTCGACGGTGAGGACGGGGCCGAACACCTCCTCCCGGACGACCTTCATCTCGCGGTGGCAGGCGTCGAGGACGGTCGGCTCGTAGAAGTAGCCGGTCTCCGGGCGGGCCGGCGACGGTTCGGGCCGCTTCCCTCCGCAGCGCAGCACCGCACCCTCCGCCAGCGCGGAGGCGACGTACGACTCGGTCTTGGCGCGCTGCTGCTCGGAGACGAGCGGGCCGCACTCGACGCCGTCCTCGGTGCCGCGTCCCAGGCGGATCCTCGTGGCGCGGCGGGCGAGTTCGGCGACGAAGCGCTCACGGACCGGTTCCTCGACGATGAGGCGGGCGCCGGCCGAGCAGACCTGGCCGCTGTGGATGAAGGCCGCGTTGAGGGCCTGGTCGACGGCGGTGTCGAAGCCCTCCTCGGTGGCGCAGGCGTCGGCGAAGACCACGTTGGGGTTCTTGCCGCCGAGTTCCAGGGCGACCTTCTTGACGGTGGGCGCGGCGGCCCGGGCGACCTTGATGCCGCTGGCGAGGCCGCCGGTGAAGGAGACGAGGTCGACACCGGGGTGTTCGGCGAGCCGGGCGCCGACGGTGTGGCCGGGGCCGGTGACGAGGTTGGCGACGCCCTCGGGCAGTCCGGCCTCGGCCAGCAGCCCGATCAGCGCGATCGTGGTCATCGGGGTGATCTCGCTGGGCTTGATCACGAAGGTGTTGCCGGCGGCGAGCGCCGGGGCGATCTTCCAGCTGGCCTGGAGGAGCGGGTAGTTCCAGGGGGTGATCAGCGCGCAGACGCCGACCGGTTCGTGGACGACGACGCTGTGGATGTCGGGCGAGCCCGCGTCGACGACCCGGCCGGGTGCCTCGGCGGCGACCAGGTCGGCGAAGTAGCGGAAGGCGTCGGCGACGCAGTCGATGTCGACGCGGCCCTCCTCGACGGTCTTGCCCGCGTCCCGGCTCTCCAGCAGGCCGAGTTCCTCGCGGTCGCGGACGAGCAGGCCGGCGACGCGGCGCAGCAGGGCGGCGCGGTCGGCGACCGGGGTGTGGGGCCAGGGTCCGTGGTCGAAGGCCTGCCGGGCGGCGGCCACCGCACGTTCGGCGTCCTTCTCGTCGCCCTCCGCGACCACGGCGAAGGGCCGGGCGTCCGCGGGGTCGAGGATCTCGCGGGTCGCGCCGGAGATCGCTTCCAGCCACTCGCCGCCCGCGTGGATGGTCGCCTGAGGGTGTCGTTCCGTTCTGTCCGCCATGATCGGTATTGCCTTCCGTTCCTGTTCGGTACCCCTCTGTCACACGCATGTCACGCTCGGGGACCGCGGTCGCCTGCCCAGACGCCTGCCACGCATGCACGATCGATGGCCGAAAGTGCGCCGCGTCACTGACAAAGCGGCCGAAAAAGGAACAAAGCAGAAACAAAAGCGGGCCCCGGCGGGGACCCGGAGGGGGCCGGGGCGGTCTAATCGGCGGCCGGGCCCTGGAGCATCGCCTCCCTGACACAGCCCCGCAGCCAGGCGTGGGCGGGGTCGGCGTCGTGCCGCGGATGCCAGGCGAAGCCGATCGGGACGGCCGGCAGCGGGAGCGGGATCTCGAAGGTGACCAGGCCGAGGGAATCGGCCAGCGGGCGGCCCCACCGGCTGATCAGCCCGATCAGCTCGGTGTCGCGCACCACGAACAGGGAGGACGGGTAGGTGCCGACGCTGCCCACCACCCGGCGGTCCAGACCGAGCGCGGCGAGGGCGTCGTCGACCGGGCCGTGCAGCCGGCCGCGCCGGGAGACGATCAGGTGCCCCGCCTCCCCCGCGAACCGCTCGGGCGTCAACTCGCCCTCCAGCAAAGGGTGTCCGGCCCGTACGACACCCAGCATGCGGTCCTCGTGCACGGTCTCCACGTGCACCTCGGGCGCGGTCGTGTCGATCACGCCCACCTCCAGGTCGGCGGTGCCCTGGCGCAGGTAGGGGGCGTCCACGTGGCTCTCGGACAGGAAGCGCAGCCGGATGCCGGGCGCCTCGCGGGCGGCGCGGGCGAACAGGGCCGCGCCGTGGGTCGCGGCGATCGCGTCGTGGCCGAGGACGGTGAAGGTCCGGGTGACCGTGCGCAGGTCGGTGTCCCGGTCCGGCGTGAACAGGGCACGGGCCCGCTCCACCACCGCGCCGACCTCGGCGCGCACGGCGAGCGCGTGCGGGGTCGGCACCATCCGGCGGCCGGCCCGCACCAGCACCGGATCACCGAGCGCCTTGCGGATACGGCCGAGGGTGCGGCTCATGGCCGGCTCGGACAGGTGCAGCCGGCGCGCGGCGCCCTGCACGCTCTCCTCCTCCAGCAGGACGTCGAGCGCCACCAGCAGATTGAGGTCCAGGCCCGTGGATTGCGTCATGCGCAGGTGTTCCTTGCAAAGGTTGCACTGGTCAGCAGGTCACGGCCGACCCTACGGTGAGAGCGCATCCCCCACCACCCACCAGCTCCCGGGAGGAGCCGTGCCCGCGCACGCCCTGAAACGCCCGACCCTGCTGACCATGTGCGCTTGCGTGCTGGTCGCGCAGAGCATGGTCGCCGCCATCAACCTGCTGATCCCCCAGCTCGCCTCGTCCACCCCGCACCCCTCGCACACCGAACTGCTGTGGACGGTCGACGCGTACGTCATCGTCTTCGCGGGCCTGCTGATCCCCGCGGGCGCGCTCGGCGACCGCTACGGCCGCAAGGGCGCCCTGCTCACCGGGCTGGCCCTGTTCGCCGCGGGCGCCGCGACCAGCGCGCTCGCTCCCGGCCCGGCGCTGCTGATCGCGGGCCGGGGCGTGTCCGGCGCCGGAGCCGCGCTGATCACACCGGCGACCATGTCGATCCTGGTCCACCTGGCCGGCCCCGGGCGCCGCGCCCAGGCGATGGCGTCCTGGACGCTGGCCGTCGGACTGGGCGGCCTGGCGGGCAACCTGGGCGGTGGCCTGGCCGGCCAGTTCCTGTCCTGGCGGGCGCTGTTCGCCGTGATGGTGCCGCTGGCCGGGGTCCTCGCCGCCGCGGTGGCGGTGACCACCCCGCGCACGGCCCGCTCCCCGCAGGGCAGCCCGGACCCGGCCGGCACGCTGCTGCTCACCGCCGGCCTGACCGCCGTCCTCTTCGGCATCATCGAGGGTCCCGGCCAGGGCTGGACCTCGCTGCGCATCCTGACCGCGTTCGGGGCGGGCGCCCTGCTGCTGGCGGCGTTCACGGCCCACGCCCTGCGCTCCCCCGCGCCACTGTTCGACCCGCGTGTCTTCCGCTCCGCCGGGCTGCGCGCCTCGACGCTGGGCCTGGCGACGGGGTTCTTCGGCCTGTTCGCGCTGTTCTTCGTCAACTCGCAGTACCTCCAGGAGGTCAAGGGCTTCGGGCCGGCGGTGACGGGCATCGCGATCGTGCCGCTGATCACCGGCATGGCGCTGGTCCCGAAGTTCGCGGCCCGCTGGTCGGCGCACCCGCGCCCGGTCGTCGGCACCGGGCTCGCACTGATCGGCGTGGGCCTGCTGGCCGCGTCCACCGCGGACGCCCACACGCCCTACCCGCTGTACGCCTGCTGGCTGCTGGTCATCTCGACGGGCACGGGCCTGGCCATGCCGGCACTCACCCTCGGCGTGGTCGTGTCGCTCCCCCCGCACCGGGCGGGGCTCGGCTCCGGGCTCGGCACCTCGGCCCGTGAGATCGGCGCGGCCCTCGGCGTCGCCGTCGCCGGCACGGGCCTGGCGGGCCACGCGGGTTTCGCCGACGGGATGGGCCCGGCCCTGCGGGCCGTGGGAACGGTCGTACTGCTGGCGACGGCGGTGGTCGTGACGGGCTACCGCGCCCCCACCGACCGGCCCGGGACGACCACGGCCAGGCCGCCGGCCGACGGCACACCGGGGGCCGGGGGCACGGCGGTGGGCGGGGACACGGCGGTGGCCGGGCGACCGGCAGCCGGCGACACGCCGGTGGGTGGGGACAGGCCGACGGCCGGGGTGGCGGTGGGCGGGGACACGGCGGTGGGTGAGCGACCCGCGGCCGGCGACACACCGGTGGGTGGGGACAGGCCAGCGGCCGGGGAGACGATGCCCGGGGGCACACCGGCGGCCGGGGACACGGCGGTGGGTGGGGACAGGCCGACGGCCGGGGTGGCGGTGCCCGGCGGCACACCGACGGGCGGGGCGGTGGGCGGGCGACCGGCGGCCGGCGACACACCGGTGGGTGGG